>JBBSBK010000023.1:0-41642 GCA_038251315.1 Rhodobacterales bacterium
CCGACCGAACCGGCCCCGCCGGTCAGCAGCGTGCCGCCGACAACGACGGCGGCGATGGCGAACAGCTCCCATCCCTTGCCTTCGATCGGCTGGCCAGCGCCGAATTGCGCGGCGAGGATCACGCCCGCGAGGCCTGCCAGCGCACCGCAGGCGAGGTAGGTCAGGAACAGGATGCGATCGACCGGCAAGCCCATCAGCCGCGCCGCATCTTCGTTCCCGCCGATGGCCAGCACGGTGCGCCCGGCGCTGGTCAGGTTCAGCACGATTGACCCGACGATATAGGCGAGGACTGCGAGCAGCGCGGGGACCGGAAAGTCAAACAGGTTGCCTTGCCCCAGCCATGTGAAACCCGTCGCGTAAGACACCGCGATGGACTGGTTGCCCGCCAGCAGCAGCGCCATGCCCCCGGCGGCCAGCATGGTGGCGAGGGTCGCGACGAAGGGCATGATGTGCAGCCGGGTGACGATGATGCCGTTGATCGCCCCGACGACCAGACCGGCAGCCACCCCGGCCCCCAGTCCCGGTATCAGGCCGTAGTGGCTGGCGTGGGCGGCAACGACGCTGGCCATTGCGGCGGTTGCACCTACCGACAGGTCGATACCGCCGGTCATGATGACGAAACACATCCCCAACGACACCAACGCGAACATTGAATTATAGCGCAGAACGCTCATCACGTTGAACATACCAAGGAAATAATCATAGCGCAGCCAGCCGAACAGGATCACGGCGGCAAGGGCGACGACCACGCCGTAAGTGCCGAACAAAGCGGTCAGGGTCGTTTTGCCATTCATGCCGCGCGCGCCTTTTGTTGCAGCCAGACCGCCGCGATGATGATGCCCGCCTTGACGACCATCGCCGCCGCATCCGGCACGCCGTTGGCGAGCAGGGTGTAGCGCACGATCTGGATCGTCAATGCGCCCAGCAGCGTGCCCCAGATGCTGGCGCGGCCACCGCTGAGCAGGGTACCGCCAACGGCGACGGCGGCGATGGCGTCAAGCTCGATCCCCAGACCGACAAGGTTGGCGTCGGACGACGAATTGATTGCGATGACGATCAGACCAGCCAGCCCCGACAGCAAGCCGCTGATCGCATAGACCGCGATTTTCACGCGGGCCACGGGCATCCCCGACAGGATTGCAGCGAGTTCGTTGCCGCCCACGGCAAGTATCTGGCGGCCGAACAGGGTGCGGCGCAGCATCCATGCGACGCCGACGACGATCACCGCCATGATAAGCACCTGCACCGGCAGGCCGAACACGCGGCCAAGGCCGATGAACTGGAATTCGGGCACCGCGAACACCTGCAGGTTGCCGTTGGTCATCACCTGCGCGATGCCGCGCCCGGCGATGAACAGGACCAGCGTGGCAACGATGGGCTGGATCCCGAACCGCGCGATCAGCCACCCGTTGAACGCGCCAAGCAGCCCAGCGACCGCGATGGCGACGACAATGGCAAGGGTGACGGCGACCCAAACCGGGCCGACATCGACGATCCCGCCCATGAATATCATCGGGGCGAGCGCCCCTGAAATCGCCATCAGCGACCCGACCGACAGGTCGATGCCCCCCGTCGCGATCACCAGCGTCATGCCGACCGCGACGATGACGATGGTGCAGACCTGCGTCAGGTTCACGTTCAACGTTTGCAGCGTCAGAAAGTTGGGGGTGATAACGATGTTCAGCGCGATCAGGGCGACCAAGGCGATCAGAGTCGCGTAGCGGTCGAGGAAGGCGTAGATGCGGCGGTCAGACACTTGCCGACCCATGCGCCATCGCGCCAAGCACCCGGTCTTCGGTGATCTGGTCGCGGTCGAGTTCGGCGACGCTGACGCCCTCGCGCAGGACATAGACCCGGTCGGCCCCCTCGATCACTTCTTCCAGTTCAGACGAAATCATCAGCACCGCCAGCCCTTCGTCGGCCAGCCGGTTGACCAGTTTCTGAATCTCGGCCTTGGCGCCCACGTCGATGCCGCGCGTCGGTTCGTCGAGGATCAGCAGGCGCGGCGACATTGCGAGCCAGCGGCCCAGAAGCACCTTTTGCTGGTTGCCACCTGACAATTCGCGGATCTTCTGATGCGGCCCGGCGCATTTGATGCCCAGACTGTCAATGAACCCGGCGACGATTTGCGCCTGCCGCGCCTCGTCAATGATCCCGGCGCGAGCGAGTTTCGGCATCAGGGCGAGCATCATGTTTTCGGCGACGGTCATGTCGGGCACGATGCCTTCGATCTTGCGATCTTCGGTGCAGAACCCGATTCCGGCGGCGATGGCATCGGCGGGGGATCCCGGTGTGAATGCCCCGCCGTCGATCTGCATCGTGCCTTTGGTGGTCGGGATCGCGCCAAAGATCAGCCGCGCGGTTTCGGTGCGTCCGGCCCCCAGAAGCCCGGCAAAGCCGACGATTTCGTTTTGGCGCAGGGTAAAGCTGATGTCGCGCACGTGACCCGAATCGGCCAGGTGCGTTGCCTGAAACAGGTCGTCGCCGGGTTGTCGTGTGTGCCCGCCGAACGCCGTGGCATGGCCGTCACGGCGCGACACCTCGCGGCCCAACATGGTCGAGACAAGTTCCAGTTTGTCGATCTCGTCCATCGCGCAACTGCGCACCGTGCGCCCGTCGCGCATGATGGTGACGCGGTCGCAGACGGCGTAGAGTTCGTCGAGTTTGTGGCTGACGAAAAGAACCGAGATGCCGTCGGATTTCAGCCCCCGGATCACGTCGAACAACACTGCCGATTCGCGGTCGGTCAGCGACGATGTGGGTTCGTCCATGATGACCAGTCGGGCGGAAAAGCCGATGGCGCGGGCGATGGCGATCATCTGCTGGTTGGCGGTGCTGAAGTGCGACAGAGGGCGGCGCACGTCGACGCGCATGTTGAAGCGGGCGAGGATGCGTTCCGCCTCGGCGTGCATCGCGGGCCAGTCGAGCAGGCCAAAGCGGCGCGCCTCGCGGCCCAGACAGATGTTTTCGATGACCGACCGCGACTCCACCAGATTGATTTCCTGATAGATCGTGCTGATGCCCGCGTCTTGGGCGGCGCGCGGCGATGTGACGGTGAATGGGACGCCCTGAAAATCGACCTCGCCCGCATCGCGCGGCACGTAGCCAGTCAGCACCTTGATGATCGTCGATTTTCCGGCACCATTCTGGCCGACCAGCGCGTGAACCTCGGCCGCGCCGATATTCAGCGTGGCACCGTCAAGCGCGACGGTGCCACCAAACCGTTTGTGGATGTCGCGCATGGACAAAAGGGGCGGTGGCGTTGGTATGTCCGTTCTCCCCCCGATGGCCGCGACGGCCCGGAAACGACCGGGCCGCCAAAGTTGCGATTGACGATCAGTAGGCGGTGTCGATCAGTTCAGCCGCGTTCGTGATGTCGTAAAAGTTGTCGGGGTTGATGATCTTGGCCGGGATCGTTTCGCCCGCGGCATAGGCGGCGGCGGTCTCGAACGCCTTGGGGCCGAACCGCGGGTTGCATTCGCAGACCGCGCCGACTTTGCCGTCGATGATCAGCTGGATGATCTCGCGCCCGCCGTCGATCGACAGCACCAGAACGTCCTGCCCCGCCACCTTGCCTGCCGCCTCGATCGCGGAAATCGCGCCGATCGCCATTTCGTCGTTGTGGGCATAGATCACATTCGCGTCGGGATGTGCCTGCAGCAGGGTTTCGGCTACCTGGCGCCCCTTGTCGCGGGCGAAATCGCCGGTTTGGGACGCGAGGATCGTGAATTCAGGGTGGTCGGCCATGTAGGTGTCGAACCCGGCCTTACGGTCGTTGGCGGGCGACGATCCGGTGGTGCCCTCCAACTGGATGATCTGGGTCTTGCCACCGGCATTGGCGACCAGCCATTCGGCGACGCGGCGGCCTTCCTCGACAAAGTCCGACCCGATGAAACAAACGTAATCCTCGCCTGCGGTGGCCAGCGTCTGATCGACGTTGCGGTCCAGCAAGATCACCGGAATACCCGCCCCTTTGGCGGCCATGATCGCCGGGATCAGCGGGATTTCTTCGCGTGGGGCAAGGAAGATCAGATCAACGCCTTGGGCGATCATCGAATTGACGTCGGAGACCTGTTTGGCGGCGGATCCGGCGGCATCGGTATAAACCAGTTGCCAGCCGCGCGCCTCGGCCTCGGCCTGCATTGAATTGGTCTGGGCCAAACGCCAGGGGTTGTTGCTTTCGGTCTGGGCGAACCCGACCTTGTAGGTGTCCTTCATCGCCAGTGGCGGCAATTCGGCGAATGCGGGACGGGCAAGCGCGGCGGTGGTCAGCGCGGCTGTCGAGGACAGCAAAAGTCGGCGGCGGGAAAGTGTCATGTCAGGTTTCCTCCCAGGATGACGTGGATGGTCCACGCGGCGCACGATGTGTAAGTAATGACTATTAGTCAACCTTGATTTATAGTTATTAGTTGCACCGGGTGCTGCAGTCCCCCAAAACAGGATGGCAATCTTTAGCGAGCGGAGCAGTCATGGCTACAATGCCAGCCCGAAAACCCCGCGCCGCTGCCAAAGCGAGCGTTGGCAACGGCGCACGCCGCGTGACCATGACCGATGTCGCGGCCGAGGCGGGATGTTCGCAGACCACCGTGTCGTTCGTTCTGAAAAACGCGCCCGGCGTCAAGATTTCCGACGAGACGCGGCAGCGCGTCATCGAAACAGCGATCCGCCTTGGCTATGCTTCGACCACCTTCGTGCACCAGACGGCGGTGACGGTGCCGGGCGCTATGCCGGTGATCGGATTCATCGTCGATCAATTAGCCACCAGCCCCGAAGCAGTCGTCGCGATCGACGCCGCCAGGCAGGCCAGCTGGCACAGCGGCAAGATTCTGCTGTCCTGCCAGACCATGCACGATGCCGAAATGGAGGAAAAGGCGGTGCAGACCCTGCTGGCCCATGGCATGTCTGAACTGATCTACATGACGATTTTCACCCGCAAGATCGAATTGCCGGCCTGTCTGCTGAACCTCTCGATTCCGGTTGTCCTGTTGAATTGCCATTCCGCCGATCATCGCCTGCCCGCGGTCATTCCGGCGGAAGCCGCAGGCGGCCACCGCGCGACGCAGTATCTGATCCAAAACGGCCACCGCCGGATCGGCATGATCACAGGCGAGCCCTGGATGGAGGCGACACGCGACCGCCAAAAAGGCTACCGGCGGGCGTTGACCGAGGCCGGGATTGCCTTTGCCCCCGACCTGATCGTCAGGGGCAACTGGACGGCGAGCTCCGGTTATGAAGGCACCCGCCGCCTGCTCGCCTTGCATGACCGCCCGACCGCCATTTTCTGCCAGAACGACCGCATGGCCATCGGCTGTTACGAAGCGCTGAAAGAGACCGGGCTGCGGATTCCGCAGGATATCTCTGTGATTGGCTATGATGACGAGGAAATCGCCCGGCATCTGCATCCACCGCTGACCACGCTGATTCTGCCGCACCGGGCGATGGGAGCCTGGGCCATCGAACGACTTGAACGCGACAGCGGGGGTGGCGCGGCGAGGACCAGAAGCGGCATCCCGGTCGCGCGCCTTGATTGCATGCTGATCGCCCGCGATTCGGTCGCAAAGATGACGATGACATGGGCGTAAAGCCAGAGTAGACAGATTTCAAACCGCGTTTGCCAGCGAACCGGCAGGGCCGGGCGACGTATCGGTTGCACAACGGTGCATCCCAACCAGCCCGACTGAATTATTTGGTTCGGCAGGTCGCAACGCGCGAAACCAATTGCGCTTCTGAGCGGTCAGCGTGATGGATCAGAAGATCAAGACTGGTGGGTGAAACCTTTTGCAGCGCAGACCCTGGCCAATTTTCGTCACGATCGTTACCGTCCCGCAAATTCCTCACGGTTCAATAGTTTTACCCGACCTGCCAGCCGCCATCTACAATAATGGTCTGGCCGGTGACGTAGCTCGCCAGATCAGAGGCAAGCCAAACGTAGGTTCCGGCGAGTTCCTGCGGCGTGCCCATGCGCCCCATCGGAATGCGCGCCAAAAGCCGCTCACGCGGGTCAGGAAGTCCGTCGGCAAGGCGCGTCGCGACCAACTTCTCGATCATTTCTGTCATGATCTGACCCGGCCCCACCGCGTTGACCGCGATGCCCGCCGGAGCGAGATCGGCGGCCATGGATTCCATCATCCCGGCCACACCGAACTTGCTGGCAGAGTATGCGACGTTACCCGCCCCGCCACGAATTGCGAAAAGAGAGGCGGTAAAGATGATCCGCCCGCCTGCCGTCATCCGCTTTGCGCCCGCACGCGCCGTCAGAAATGCGCCCGTCAGGTTTACGTCAAGCACCGCCGCGAACTTGTCGGTCGGCATATCGAGTGTGCTGGCAAGATGAAGTATCCCGGCATTGGGCACCACCACATCTGGCGTTAGCCCTTTGGCGGCAAGCGCGTCATATGCGCGTTCGGTGGCATCCTCATCCGTCACGTCAAGGATGATTGGAACGGCTCCCGCGATGTCGTCTACCTCTGGCTGCGTAACATCAGCGAGAATAACCCGAGCACCATGTTGCGCCATGGCGACGGCGACAGCCCGCCCGATACCGCGCGCCGCTCCCGTGATGAGCGCTGTTTTGCCGTTTAGTAGATCCATGTCGTTCTCCCTGTTGGTTTCAGACAGCGGAATATCCACCATCGACGACGATCTGAGTGCCGGTGACATAGCGAGATGCGTCAGACGCGAGAAAAGCGACCACGCCGGCAACATCGTGCGGCTGACCCTGCCGGCGCATCGGTATACTGGCGGCCAGCGCACGCTCCGCTTCGGCGGGATTGGCCTGTGCCGCCCAGAACGGTGCGTTGAACGGCGTGTCGATGAAGCCAGGCAAGACCGCATTGACACGGATGCCGTCTGGCGCGAGTTCGTCAGCAAGAGAGCGAACGAGGCCGATCAAACCGGTCTTTGTCGCGTGATAGCCATGCATCTGCGCATGTCCGCGCAAGGCGCCAGTCGAGGCAGTGAGGATTACACTGGCATTATCCGAGCGGCGCAAGGCTTCAGCCGCCGCTTGCACCAGAAAGAATGGCCCGCTGAGATTAACCGACAGCGAGCGTTCCCACATTTCGTGGGTCCAGTCACGAAGCGGCGCCGAGGCGAGCACCGCGGCATTGACGAACAACGTGTCAATTCCACCAAGGGCCTCAAGACAGCCTGCGACCACTCGCGCCGGATCTTCGGCGCAACCGAGATCAGCTTGCAGGAAATGTGCGCCGGTGGCCTTTGCCAGTGCCGCGCCAGCCGGCATATCAATGTCGGCAAGAAACACCGCATCACCTTGGGACCGGAAGTTTTCAAGAGATGCGCGGCCAATTCCGCTCGCGCCGCCAGCGATCAGTACTTTTTTCATTCCTTGCAGACCTCTCCTCAGGCCACACCTGCCCATGTCGTGCGGCGCCAATCCGCCAGCGCGAAGGGGGTCTGCCCTTCCATCCCGGCTACGGTAACGGCGCCAAAGCGCATATCTCCCGATGCCGTGTCCCTCACCCGGTGTCCCAGCGTCAGCAACCTGTCGCGTGCCGGATGGTTCGCCTCGACCAGCAGAGCGCCATCCTCGCTTCGCCAGCGTGGCGCGGCGACGGATTCGGCCAGATCCTGACCGGCGGCGAGCCAACCGAGCAACACCTGCAAGAGCGTTTGAACCTGCCCATCCGCGCCCGGCGTCGACAGCGCGACCGTGCCATCGGGCCCTTCGATCAAGGCCGGGGCAAGGGTATGGATGGGTTTTTTACCCGGCTCAAATCGGTTCATGCCCCGGGTAAAACCACCGCCACGGTTATTAAGGATAAACCCACTGTCAGCCAAGAATACGCCAGATCCGAAATCGTCGAACACGCTGACCAGAGAAGACGCCGCCATGCCATTCGCATCAGCGACCGCCACGCCGGCAGTGTGCAGATAGCTGCGCGGTCCGCCCTTGAGGCTGGCGACGGCAGGGTCTATTTCCAATGGTTCAGTCAGCAACGCGATACCGCGCGCGACATCGTCCCTATGCACAAAGGCCGCCTGCGTGAGTTCGACAGCGATATGATCGCGGTTGGCCAGGTCGTAATTGCCAGCTTCCCAAGCATTGAGGACCATGGCCAAGAGAACCCCTTGAGAGGCAGGTGGCTGGACATGGACGCGGTGCCCACGAAAACTCAGGGTTATCGGTTTTTCAAACGTTGCCGCGCGGGGCGTCAGATCAGCCTGCGACAAGGCGCCCCCGCCTGCTACCACCCGCGCAATCATTTCGGTCGCGACCGGCCCGGCATAAAGGCCCGCGCGCCCTTCGCGGGCGATGCGATCAAGCGTCCGGGCGAGTTCCGGTTGCAGCAACAACGCGCCAACTTGAGCTGACATCAGCGGCCAATCGCCTGCCCCCCCCGCAAGCAGACGGGATTTCTGAACATCGCGCGCCAAAGCGAGGCCGGGATCAATCCGGAAGCCGTGGGTCGCGATACGGATCGCCGGCGCGAGGGCCGCCCCAAGGCCGAGAATTGCGCGCGGCACAAGCATGGCCCATGTATCGACGAGACCGGGGACGGTGACGCTTTGGGCACCATCCGTTGCCATCTCGCGAGCGGCCAACGGACTGGCGCCGCCGCCGTTTACAGCGATCACCTCGCGCCCGTCATGCAACAGCACGAAGGCATCGCCGCCCAGCCCACAGGCATCTGGGGCCACGACAGCCAGCACCGCCTGCGCTGCAATCAATGCGTCCACGGCATTGCCGCCTACCGAGAGCATCTGCTGACCCGCTGCCACGGCGAGGGGATGCGCCGCCGATACTGCACCGCGATCGCCGGCCAGGGCAGGACGTATCGAAGAAGAAAAAGGATTGAGCTTGGTCAATGACCCAGAACCTGGCTGAGAAACAGCTTCGTGCGCTCGTGCTCGGGTGCCGTAAAGAACGCCTCGGGCGGTTTTTCCTCGATAATGCGGCCCAGATCCATGAACACCACCCGGTCGGCGACCTTCCGGGCAAAGCCCATCTCGTGAGTGACGCAGATCATCGTCATGCCTTCGCGCGCCAGATCGGTCATCGTGTCGAGCACCTCCTTTATCATCTCGGGGTCAAGGGCTGATGTCGGTTCGTCGAACAGCATCAGTCGCGGCTCCATGCAGAGGGCGCGGGCGATCGCGACGCGCTGCTGCTGCCCACCCGAGAGCTGACCAGGGAATTTCTCGGCCTGTTCGGGGATGCGTACCTTTTCGAGGTAGTGCATCGCCAGCGCTTCGGCCTCGGCGCGCTTCGTTTTGCGGGTCCACATTGGGGCAAGAGTGCAGTTCTGCAGGACGGTCAGATGCGGAAACAGGTTGAAATGCTGGAACACCATGCCCACCTCGCGGCGCACGGCGTCGATGTCGCGCGCATTGTCGGTCAGTTTGATTCCATCGACGATGATCTCGCCAGCCTGATGCACCTCCAGACGGTTGATGCAGCGGATCAGCGTCGATTTGCCGGAACCTGAAGGCCCACAGATGACGATTCGTTCGCCGCTGGCGACTTTCAGGTCGATGTCTTGCAGCGCTTTGAATTCACCATACCATTTCGACATGGCCCGGATTTCGACGGCGGCGAGCGGCGGGATGCTTGCACCCTGGGCATTCTGGGTCATTTCAGGCCTCCCATAGGTCTGGTTCTGTCGCCGATCATGCCGCGGGCGCATGGTGCAGGCGTCCGGAAAGCGCAAAGGCGGCCATCGCGCAGGCGAGATCGATTTCTGCCGGCCCGGACGAGACCCCAATTCCGCCCACCAGCATCCCGTCGAGATAGATTGGCAGGCCACCGATCAGACCGGTCTGCAGCCCGCCACAGGCCAGCGCAACATCCGTATCGCCGTCGTTCGGACCGGAGGGCGCAAAGGTGGAGGCGGCAGTGCGCGCCTTGGTCTGCGAAATAGCCAGCGCATTGAGCCTTGCGCCATCCATGCGCAATTGCGCGATCACGACGCCGCCGGTGTCGACGATCGTCACGCACTGTGGTTCTTCGCGCGCCCTTGCCTCAGCGATGGCAAGAGATATCATACCGAGCGCCGCCTCGTGACGCAGGCGCAGGGCAGGCAAGGCAAGGGGATCGTCATTCATGGTTCATCTCGTGGCTTTGGCCAGCTTGCGCTCGATATGTTCGGCGAAGCGGGCGACGGGAAAAATGACGACGAAATAGACGAGTGCGATCGCCGTGAGGAACTCGAAGTAGCGAAAGGTCTGCGCACCGAGCACATAGGACCGCAGCGCCAGTTCAGCGACGCCGATGGTCGCCAGCAGAGTCGTGCCCTTGAGCAGTTCGGTCATGTGGTTGATGAAAGGCGGGATCGCCAGTTTCGCCGCCTGCGGTGTGATGACACGCAGCCAGATCGCTGGCCGCGGCAGCGCCAGCGCATTGCCCGCCTCCCACTGACCGTTGGCGACGGACTGCACGGCACCGCGGAATATTTCGCAAAGATAAGCCCCCGAAACGAGTCCCAATGCAAGCGAGCCGGAGGTCAGTCCGGACATCTTGAACCCGACGAGAGGGGGCAGGCAATAGAACATCCAGAAGATCATAACCATCTCGGGAATGGCGCGGAAAACCGCCACATACCCCTGCGCAAAGCGGGCGGCGAAGCCGGACTTGCGCAATCGCATGCCACACAGCAGGAGCCCAAGTGGAAACGCAATGGCGAGGGCGATCGTGAAAGACAGCAGGGTAACCTTCAACCCTTCCAGGAGGGCAGGCAAATTGGACAGAATGATGTTAAAATTGAACTGCATGGCTCAGTTCCCGTTACGGTCGTTGTGGACGATGACCGCCGGTGCAGGGCGCTCTGCCGCGATCCGATCCAGACGGTCGGAACCGTAACGTCGCTCGACCCATGTCGCCACGACGGTGAGGGCTAGCCCGCACGCGAGATAAATCAGCGCAGCGGATGTGTAGACCTCGATTGGACGGAATACCATGTTGTTGACACGGTTGGCGACCTTCATCAGGTCGTCGACTGCAAGGATACCCAGGATTGCCGTCAGCTTGAAGGTCGAGACCGCAACATTGGCCAGCGCGGGCAGCACCAGTGGCCAGACCTGCGGCAGGATCACCTTGAAAAAGCTGACATGGGGCTTCAGGCCAATCGCTTTTGACGCCTCCCACTGACCGCGCGGAATCGCGCTGATGCCCGAGCGCATGATGTCACAGATATAGGCCGAAACATGCAGCGTCAGTGCCAGCAGACCCGATTGCGTTGCTGTCATGGTGACTCCGGTCAGTACCGGCAGCGCGAAATGGATCCAGACCGCCTGCACCAGCAGCGGGGTAAAGCGCATCAGATCGACAAAGGCCATGATCGGGATATTGAGGATCCAGCCGCCCTTGAGCCGGCCAAAGGCCAGCAGCAGGCCACTGGGGATCGCCATGAAAAACGCCGCAAACGACATCCAAAGCGTCGTCAGCAACCCCCAAAGCAACGGCTCGCGGTATTTCCAGATGGCGCTGAAATCCATACCCGCGAAAATTTCCATTAGCCGTCACTCCTGCTGCTGTAGGTGCAATAGCGATCAACGTTATCGATTAACGAAAGGTCATACACCTTTTCATGGGCCGCTATCCGTTCCCGGACCATACCGACATCACCAACGAGAAAGACCGAATTAACACGGTCTTTCTCGTCTTTTCCGGTCGGCATGAAACGCGCCCTCGTCCTGTCCCGCCTTTCTTAATTCTGAGCGATCGTCTCAAACCACGCGTCGCGCATCTTGACGATCTCGCCGTTGGCCACCTTGTCTTGCAGAAACACATTGAGGAAACTGAGCATATCGGAATCCTCGAACCGCAAGGCGTAGGACAGCGATACCCGCTTGAGAAGATGGTCCTCGTCATTGAGCAGGCGCACCTGGTTGGCAAAATCGGGATTCTGCGACGACAAGACCCGGAAATAACCCGGATCGACGAGATAAGCGTCCGCATTTCCCGAAATGACAGAGTTGGGTGCGGCGTTGGCCTGTTCGGTTACCATTTCGTTCACCGTTGTCTCGGGAAAGAGCTCTTTGGGATATTGTGCCTCAACCGTGCCGACCACCCCGGCAAAGCTGACGTCAGGGCTGTTGAGTTCGTCCAGCGACTGAATCGGGCTGTCGGCCTTGACCATCACGTGAAAACCGTAAGTATCGAAAGGGTCGGTAAATGCAACCGACAGGGCGCGTTGCGGCGTGGCGAAGAGGTTGGCCATGACGATGTCATACTGCTTGACCTCCAGTCCGGTGATCAGGGTCGCCCAAGTCGCCGGAACAATTTCCAGCTTGACGCCCATGATCTCGGCCACTTCCTTGGCGAGGTCGATGTTGAGGCCGACATACTCGCCGCTCATCGTGTCGGGAAACTGGTAGGGCGGGCTTTCGGCGACGCCGATGCGCAGGGTGCCGCGATCCATGATTTCCTTGATGAGACCCTGTGCCATTGCGGCGCCGGATGCCACCGCCATACCTGCGGCCAGCGTGACGACGCGGCCGAACTTCCTGAGTGCATTCATTTTCATTCTCCTCGGTTGGCGGGTCAAATGACCCTTGTTTGTGAGGCATTTGCCCCATTCATTGAGATTTCGCGGGTTGTCTTGTCGCCGCGGGCGGTCGCCCGACGACCGATTCCCAGACTTCCGGCGCGGTTGCGCCTTCGCTGCCGATGGCCAGAACGCGCGACTGGGAATTGAGACCCAGTTCGGCGCGGATCGCGGGTTGATCACGCAGCGCCAGCAGCGCCGCGACTGGTGCGCAACCGCTCTCGCCCGAAACCAGCGGCGCATCGCCATAGCGCCCATCAGCCAACGCGCGCATCGTGTCGATAGCGTCTTGATCGGCAATCGTCACGACATCATCCACGACCTGACGTAACACCGGCCAGGCCACCGGAGAAACCTCGCCGGCGGAAAGGCAAGCCATGAAGCTGTTAACGTTTCCTTCCAGCGGACGGGGGTCGCCGTCGCGCAGCGCACGGTACACGCAGTCTGCTGCGTGTGGCTCCACTACGACCATCCTCGGACGCTCGGCCCCGGCCTGCAACGCCCATTGGCCGGAAACCGCCGCCGCCAGCCCGCCAACCCCCGCGGGAATGAATACATGCGTGGGCGGTTCGTCCAGCTGGTCAAGCAGTTCGTGCACGATGATGGTATAGCCCTGCGTGACCATCGTCGGAATGAGGTCGGAACCGCCCCCCGCATTGGTATCGGCAACCAGCGTCCAGCCGTTCTGTTCGGCCTCGCGGGCGCAGGTGCGCACCGATTCGTCGTAATCCCCGGCGAGGCGGATCATCTCGGCACCATAGACGGCAATGCCTGCCTCGCGGTCGGCACTCACATTCTCGTGGATATAGATGCGGCAGTGGCAGCCGAACATCTGCGCGCCCCAGGCGACGGAACGGCCGTGATTTCCGTCAGTCGCACAGACCACCGTGATCTTTGACGTTTCGTTCCGGTGCGCACCGGCCATCAGTTCCGCAGCATTTGTCTCGATCCCCTGTTCGCGCAGTTTCTGCAGCACCACACTAAGAACCGCATAGGCGCCTCCGAGGGCCTTGAAACTGCCAAGCCCGAAACGATGCGATTCATCCTTGTAGAGCACGGTCCCGACGCCGGCCCGGGCCGCGACACCGGGGAGCGGGACAAGAGGCGTCGGTGCATAGCCGGGCCATGAAGTGATCTCGTCGAATGCAGCCTTCACGGCTACCGGGTCTAATACGGCCCGCGCCTGACCATTGAGGTGGGTTACTGCCGCGGCATTGCGGATATGTCGGGGCGCGTCCTGTCGGACCGGCTCGGATTTCATCGGTTATGTCCTTTCAATCGGCGGGGTTCAGCGGCGACCAGAGGCGCACCTTGCTGGTGCGCTCATAGCCCTTGCCATTCGGATAGCTCACCAGTTCCATCTGGAGCCCCCAAGGTGTTGTGAAGTAAAGCCAATCCGAGCCGGCGGCAGGCCCCGCGTCAATATGTTCGGGCGGGCCGGACATATTGACTCCATGCGCGCCCAGATGTCGCGCGGCGGCGTGGATGTCATCGACGTAGAGCGCGATGTGATGTCCGCCCGGTTGGGGATTTCCGGGATGGCTGCCCCCCAGTGCACTGCAGTATTCGAATACCTCCAGATTGAGGCCGGTGCCCAGACGGAAAAATTTGTATCGGCAGCTGTCGCCCGGTTCTGCGCCCAGTACCCGCACCATCGTGTCCTCGTCGGCGATGGTCCCGCCGTCAAAGATCATCGTTGCGCCAAGAACATCGCAAAGGAAAGATTCAGCCTGCGCCAGATCGGGCACGGTTAGCCCCACGTGTTCGCCGCCACGAAGGCCCGGCAGGCCGCTCAAGACCCGATTCCTCCGATGAAATCCACCAAGGCGTCGTTGATCTGCCCGCTGGTTTCCATCTGCGGCATGTGCCCGGCCGCGTCGATCAAAAGAACTTTCCCCTTGGAACTGGCAAGATCGGCGCCGCTCACTGGCAGTATTTTGTCCTGCGTGCCCCAGATCACGAGAAGGGGACAGCTGACAGCGGCCAACTCCGCGTCGATACCTTGCGCAAGGGAGTCGACGCCGAGGCTGGCATCAGCGATAGCTTTCAGGGCCTCAGAAACACCGTCGATGCGTTTGAAGGAGAGCGTTCGTTCGATCATCTCGGAGGTGACTGCATCACGATCCGCCATCAGCATCTGCAAGGCCGCCTTCATCGGACGGCGGCGTTCGGCCGCTATGAACTGCTCGACGAAGTCACGATTGATCGCGTCGCTGAAACCCGCGGGCGCGATGAGCGAAAGTGATCGGACATCGAGAACGGGCATTATTGCCAGTCGCAGCGCGATCCGGCCGCCCAACGAATGACCGACAAGATGCACACCGCCCGGCGCCATGGCAGCGATGGCCTCTGCCAATGCGGAAGCCATGGCGTCCACATCGACACAGTCGCTCGTGACTTCGGAGCCGCCATGCGACGGCAAGTCGATCGCATGAACATCGCGTCCATTCGCCAGCGCCTCCTGGTTGAACATCCAGGATCCGGCGTCGGCGCCGAAGCCGTGGATCAACACCACCGGCGTTCCAGCGCCCCCTCGAGCCGTCACGACGTTCAGCCGCAGACCGCCCCCGTCGATGCTTTGCGATGTCAGACCGCTCGCGTCATCTTCGTCGGCATCTACACTGTGGGTGTATCCTTCGAGAAATGCGTCGATTTCAGAATCGGTGACTTCTGTCGGGGCCATGACCGCAATCAGGCTGCCGCAACGGGCCGATTGCCCCTCTTCCACCAGAATACGGCGCAGTACACCGCTGCTTTCGGATTCCACGCCATTGGCGATCTTGTCGGTTTCGATCTCAACAAATTCTTCGCCCGCCTCCACGGTCTCGCCCGCCTGCTTAAGCCAGCCTGAAACTTTGCCTTCCGTCATGGTCATGCCCCATTTGGGCATCGTGATCGGTCGAATGCGCTCATCAGGCATGTCGGTCATCCCTTGTAGTTCATGCTTCGCCGCACTGCGGCGACGATACGGGCAGCATCAGGGAGATAGGTCTCTTCCAGCGACGGCGCGTAGGGAACGGGCGTATGGGGCGGAGTGATCTTGAGAATTGGCGCGCGCAGGGAGTCGAACGCCTCTTCGGCTACCAGTGCCGCAATATCGGCGGCCATACCGCAGCGCGGGCTGGATTCATCAACGACGATCACGCGACCGGTTTTCTCAGCGAACTCGAGGATCGTCTCGGTATCAAGCGGTGCAGTCGTGCGCGGATCGATTACGCTGATTTTAATGCCTTCATTTGCCAGAATTTTCGCCGCCTCTTCGGCCCGACCGACCATACGGCCAAAGGCCACGATGGTGGCATCCTTGCCCTCGCGCAGAACCCGCGCCTCGCCGAAAGGCACCGTATAGGGCTGGTCTGCAACTTCTCCCTGTTCGTCATAGAGCATCTTGTGCTCCAGAAAGATCACCGGGTCGTCGTCGCGGATCGCCTCGATGAGAAGTCCCTTCGCATCAGAGGGGTTGGATGGGATCACGACTTTGAGGCCGGGAATATGGGTGAACAGCGGATAGAGCGCCTGACTGTGCTGGCTCGCCGAACGCGCGCCGGCGCCGAAGGAAGCGCGCAGCACCATCGGGCAGCGCGTCTTGCCGCCGAACATATAACGAAATTTGGCCGCCTGATTCATGATCTGATCAAGGCAGACACCGATGAAATCGACGAACATGATCTCGACCACCGGGCGTAATCCGGTCAGCGCAGCGCCTGCCGCCGCGCCAACGAAAGCGCTCTCCGTGATGGGAGTATCCAGCACGCGCTCGCGCCCATAGGTTCCGAGCAAGCCCTTGGTCACGCCAAAGGCACCGCCCCATGCATCCTGCTCACCGTCACCTCCGGTACCGCCGGTGATGTCCTCACCAATAACGACGACGCGCGGATCAGCGGCCATTTCCTGATGGAGCGCCTCGTTGAGCGCCGCTCGAAAGGTCTTTCTGCTCATCGCCTCAGGCCTCCTGTCCGTAGTTGACGTACACATCAGTTGTCAGTGTTGCCGGATCCGGTTCTGCGGCCGCGCGCGCATCGGCGACCGCTTTTTCAATCAGGATCTCCACTTCAGCGTCTATGACATCCAACGCGTCTGCGGGGATCAGCCCGCCTTCGGTCAAAGCAGTCCGCAGGCGGATCAGACAGTCGCGGTTGGCGCGCTGATCGGCCTTGAGGGAATCACTGCGGTAGGTGTCCACATCGCCATTGAAATGCCCGTAAAACCTCTCGGTTGTGACATGCAGCAACGAAGGCCCCTCGCCGTTGCGGGCACGCTCTACCGCAGCCTTCATGCTTTCGTAGACATCCGACAACGACAGGCCATCTACCTTTTCAGCTGTCATGCCGTAGCCCTGGGCGCGCTTTACGATGCTTCCGGCCGTTGCATATTCCGAGCTGGTCGCTTCGCCCCAACCGTTGTCCTCGATTACGAAAATCACAGGTAAGTTCCAGACCATCGCAAGGTTCAGGGATTCCGCCGTGGTCCCTTGATTGACCGCCCCGTCGCCAGAGAAGGTCACCGAAACCGCGCCCGTGCCAAGCGTTTTGGCCGACAGCGCCGCGCCGCAGGCCAGAGGCGGACCGCCACCGACGATGCCGTTCGCACCCAGCATTCCGACATCGAGATCGGCGATGTGCATCGATCCGCCCTTGCCTTTGCAAGTGCCTGTTTCCTTGCCAAGAATCTCAGCCATCATGCCATTCACCTCGCAGCCCTTGGCAATCGAATGACCATGGCCACGATGGGTCGAGACAATGTAATCGCTGTCGTTAAGAGCCATGCACACGCCGACAGCGACCGATTCCTGCCCCGCATAGAGATGCGTGGAACCAGGCACGCGCCCGGCCTGTGCTTCCCCGTGAACCCTCGTCTCGAAGACCCGGATCGTGCGCATCTTGCGATAGGCCTCAGCCAGCTGTGCTCGTGTCATCTGCATCGGAAACGTCCTCATAGTTATCGGATCGCACAGGAAGTCGGTGTGACATTACGTGGGTCGCAGAGGAAGAATATTGCAGCTTTTTCTTACAGGCGCGATATTGTGGAATAATTGCGGCCTGATTCAGGAAAATACCGCGCATGCTCGACACCTTCGATCGAAAGATTCTTCGCCTCTTTCAGGGGAACACCCGTCTGACGGTCGGCGAACTGTCAGAGATGGTTGGCCTCTCCGCCTCGGCCTGTCATCGTCGGCTTGCCAAACTTCGTGAAAGCGGTGTGATCCAGGCGGAAATTGCGGTGATAAATCCCACATCAGTGGGTCGGAGCGTGACGTTGATCGTCACGGTGACGCTGGAGCGTGAGCAGACCGACGTGATCGCCGACTTCAAGCGCGCCATGCGCGAAAATATCGACATCATGCAATGTTACTATGTCACCGGGGCAGCGGATTTCATGATGATCCTCACCTCAAAATCTATGGAGGCTTATGACGCCTTCGTGGAACGGTTCCTCTTTGCCAACCGCAACGTGCGGCGGTTCGAGACCTATGTTGTGATGGATCGCGTCAAAGTGGGTTTTGACCTGCCCATTGATCTCGACCTTGACGAGAAATAAACCGTCTCAGCGTTCTTCCGGGTTGTAAGGCTTGAGGAGCGCCGCCGGGCCGGGGGCGGAGCGGGCGTTGAACACCAGCGCGATCAGCGTCGCGAGATAGGGCAAGACGAGGAACAGCTGATAGGGCAGATCGATGATACCGGAAGACTGCAGCCGCAACTGCATCGCATCCACTGCACCAAACAGCAGGGCCGCGGCAAGGCAGTTGACCGGATGCCAACGCCCCAGCACCACCAGCGCAAGACAGATCCAACCTCGCCCGGCCACGATGCCGAAGGTGAACGATCCGAACGCAGCAAGGTTGAGATAGGCACCGGCTAGCCCCGCCAGCGCCCCCGCCGCCATCAGTGCGAGGATACGCACCCGTATCGGACTGATCCCCGCACTGACTGCTGCAAGTGGGTTTTCTCCTACAGTACGTAGTGCCAGCCCGGCAGGTGTGCGGAATAAAAAGACTGTCAACGCGACGACAAGCCCATAGGTGCAGTAAGTCAGCGCATATTGATCGAACAGCATCGGCCCTAGTAGCGGTATGTCTGAAAGGATCGGCACAGGCACGGTCTTGAACGTGGTCACCGAAATTTGCGCGTCACTGTCCGAAAACACGAGCCGGTAAGCAAAGAATACCAGCCCCGTCACGGCGATCGTCAAACCCAGCCCCGCAACCGTCTGATCGAGGCGCAGCACAACGACCAGAACCGCAAGCCCAAGACCAAGCAATGCGCCGATCAGAATTGCCCCCAGTACGCCGAGCCAGAGGGAACCGGTGCCGAAAGCAATGGCGAAACCCGCCAGCGCGCCGGCCAGCATCATCCCTTCGATGCCGAGGTTCAGTACGCCGGAACGTTCTGCCAGCAATTCGCTCAGGGTGCCAAGGACCAGCGGGATTGCCAACCGCACCGCAGCCGCCAGAAAACCGGCATCAAGAAAAAGGTCGAGAACATTCACGTCTGTTGCTTTCTACGCGGGGTACGCAAGATGCGAATCCGATGGCGCGCGAGCGCGATCGCGATCAGCACCGCGATCAGCGAAATTCCCTGCACTGCGTCTGCGATAAAGTAGGGCACGCCGGTCTCACGCGACATTTCATCGGCGCCAGTTCCGATGATCGCGAGAAACAACGCGGCAGGTATGATGCCGATGGCCGAAAGCCGTGCCAGCATCGCCACGACCAGCCCGGCATAACCATATCCGGCCGATATCGATGCAATCGCCTGAAACTGAACGCCCCCCACCTCGCCCGCACCGGCCAGCCCGGCCATTGCGCCGGACAAAAGGGCGACCAGCACGATCACGCGCGACATGCTCCAGCCGGCATAGCGGGCGGCATTTGCGTTTTCGCCCACCAATCTCACGGAAAATCCAAAGGTTGTGTACTTCATCAGCACGCCGACGGCGATAACCGCCCCCAGCGCCACCAACACGCCAAGATGAAGCCTCGTTCCCGCCAGAAGGATCGGAAATTCGGCGGCGCGCAAAATATCTGGGCTGTCGGTCCAGCCCGATACCGGATCTTTCCACGGGCCGGACAACAGCGCCATCATCAGGAACATGACAATGAAATTGAGCATCAGCGTGCTGACAACTTCATCGACCTGAAACCGGGTTTTCAAAACAGCGGGAAGCGCGCAAAGTAAAGCACCGGCCAGTGCCGCCGCCAGCAGCATCCCGGGGACCAGCAAAATTTGCGGTAGCCAAGTCAGGGCCCCCACCCATGCCGCTGCCATAGCGCCGACCAGTAGTTGCCCCTCACCACCGATGTTCCAGAATCTTGCTCGCAGGGCGACAAGTGCGGCAAGACCAGTCAGAACCATTGGCGCGGCCCGCACCAGCGTTTCGGTGACCTCGAACCTTCCCCCCAGTGCGGCCTCGAACATGATGGCGAAGGCGCGGAGCGGGTTCACCCCGGCCAGCAGGATGAGACCGCTGCATATGACGAGCGACGCCAGCACCGCGAGGAAGGGCATCGCCACTTCGCGCAAGCGGGAAGGGGGTCGCGGCACAAGCAATATGTTCATGCCGCCTGTCCGGTCTGGGCGGTCGAGGCGCCGGTCATTGCGAGGCCGATGTCGCGCACCGTTGCGCGCTCGATCGGCAGATTGCAAACGATGTTGTTTCCATACATCACCGCAATCCTGTCAGAGAGTTGCAAGATTTCGTCCAGATCGTCGGAAATCAGAACCAGTGCGCAACCGTTCTGCTTTAGATTCATGATCTCGCGATGGACAAAACTTGTGGCCGAAACATCCAACCCACGCGTTGGCTGTGCGATCACCAACACCGTTGGTTTAAACGCGAGTTCACGGGCGACGATAGCCTTTTGCTGGTTGCCGCCTGAAAGAAGACCGATGGGCATGTCCGGGTCTGCCGGACGCACGTCATAAGATCGTATGAGATCGCGAGCAAAGGTATCGATCGCGCCAAAACGAAGCCATCCCCGGCGAGAAAATCGCGGGTGGTTTGTGCAAGTCAGCATGAGGTTTTCGCGCAGCGAAAGTGTGCCGACCAGACCCACGCCGATCCGGTCCTCTGGCACATAGGCGAGGCCAGCCGCACGCATACCCGTCGGCGTTGCAGAGAGGATTGCGCGCCCGTCGATCATAATCGTTCCATCGAGAGGTGCGTTCATCCCCGCGAGGGTCTCTGCCAGTTCGACCTGCCCGTTGCCCGAAACGCCGGCGATGCCAACGATCTCGCCTTGGTGTACGATCAGGTCGAGTGGTTCGGGTCGATTAAGGATGCTGCCGGGGCTGGAGAGTCGCAGGCCCTGAACCGTCAATCGCGGCGGCCCGATCGGGGTCGTTGTGCGCTCGATGCGTTCGGGTTCCTGACCGCACATCAGCCGGGCCATATCCTCAACGGACAAAGTGCCGTCGTTGCTGGTGTCGGTCATGACCTTGCCGTGGCGCAATACGACGATGCGATCACTGATGGCACGCACTTCGGGCAGCTTGTGGCTGATGAAGATAAGCCCGACACCGTCTGCCTGAAGCGCCTTGATCGCAGCAAAAAGCCCCTCGCTTTCTGGTGGAGTCAGTACCGAGGTGGGTTCGTCCAGTATGAGCACCCTTGCGCGGCGCACGAGAGCGCGGATGATGTCGAGCCGCTGGCGCTGCCCGACGGCGAGAGTGCCGACCAGCCGCTCGGGATCAAGCGCGAGGCCATAGGCCTTCTCAATCTCGGCGAGCCGCAAGAGGATCGCCTGACGGTCGAGCAGGCCGTGGCGACCCGGCAATCCCACCATGAGATTCTCGATCACCGAATGGGACTCAACGACATTGGAGTGCTGATGCACCATGCCGACCCCCCGATCGATGGCGTCCGCCGTAGTAGAAAAGCTACATTTCTCGCCCTTTATGAATATCGCGCCTGCGTCGGGGCGGTAGAGGCCGAATACGATGTTCATCAGCGTTGTTTTTCCGGCCCCGTTTTCGCCGAGCAGCCCGATCACGTTGCCTTCGCGCAATTCGAAACTGACATTTTCATTGGCCGTGACTGTACCGAAGCGCTTGGTTACACCCTCGAGACGCAGCAGTGCTGGTTGGGCGGTCATGGGGTTTCCCGTGCGATTGTGATCATGGTTCCGCAAGATCAGCGCCGCGTCAGTCAGGCGAGGTCACGCTTTCGTCATAGGGCACGACAAAGGCACCCGAGCGGATTTCTTCAGTCCGCTTGTCGATGGCTGCTTTTAATTCTGCGGGGATCTTGTTGTCGAACGTTCCGAAGGCGGACAGATAATTCACACCGTTCGCCACGTTCTCCATGCTGCTGTAATCGTTGGCAACGACCGTCCCCTCTTGCGCGGTCTTCACCGCGGCGGCGATAATCGTATAGGGATCCCACATGGAGCTCGTAATCACGGTGTCCGGAGCGATGCCTGCCTGATCGGTCATGTTGCCGATGGCGATGATATCACGTTCGGCTGCAGCCTCGATCACGCCGACCCGTTCGGCAAAGACCACATCGACCCCCTGTTCAGCCATTGCGAGCGTCGATTCCTTTGCCTTGGGCGGGTCGAAAAATGAACCGATATAGCTGGCGCTCAGCCTGACGTCGGGATTGATGAACTTCGCCCCCGCCTTGTAGGCGTTGAGCAGGCCGTAGGTTGACGGAACAGCGATTCCCGATACTGCGCCGATATTGCCCGTCGTCGACATCCCTGCCGCGAGCATCCCGGCCAGATAGGCGGAATCTGTATTTACGCCGAAAAAGGTCGAGAAATTTGGCTCTACTGGTCCAAGGGCGGAGCCCATCACGAAGGCACTGTCAGGGTAGCTCTCTGCAACGCGGCGACAGATCTGTTCGGTGCCGTAAGCGTCGCCGACGATCAGTTCCACCCCCTCTTCGCACCAGCGGCGCAGTACTCTCGAGTAATCCGTCGCCTTTACGGATTCGGAGTACTCGTAGTCATGTCCCCCCTCTTCGGCGATCCGCAGCATCGCGTTGTTGAGCTGCGTCACGAATGGTTCTTCAATGGGGGTTTCGAAGATGCCACGGATGCGGATGGGTCGCCCTTCGGCCCGCAAGAGCGACGGCAGGCCCACCGCCACGACCCCCAGACCCGCGATTTGCAAAAACTGTCGTTTCGTCCGTTGCATGTCCAACTCCCTGATTCTTCACATCGGCCAATCTGTCATCGCTGACCCCTGAACCTTAGAGAGCTATAATCGTAAAAATTATGCAGAATCGCGACCAAAACCGGAAGAAATCCCGATGTAGAGTCATAAAACGCAACGATTTATGGCGCGTGGTGCATATGGTCGTTAACAGCGCACGACCCAAAAACAGCGCGCGACCCACACGAGGATGGACAAGATGACGTCAGTAAAATCAATGTGCATTCTTCTTCTGGGATACGAGGTCATTCCCAAGACGGTTTCGACCCGAGACCGGGGCGGCCAGTTCATCATGGCTGAACCAATACTCGCCTATCTGATCGAGACAGATGAGGGCCATGTGATTTTCGATACCGGTGTGAACGCCGCCAACCTGACCGACCCGGCGCTGCGTCAGAGCCTGTTCAAGGATCGTGGCTGGCTGACACCACCGATTGTCCTGCCCGACCATGAATTTCTTGCCCAACTCGAACTGGCGGGCGTAACGCCGCGCGACATCCGCCATGTCGTTCTCAGCCATGTGCATTGCGATCACACCGGCAACATCAAACATCTGCGCCACGCAAAATTTTGGATTCAAAAACAAGAGCATGACTATGCTTTTTCAGGCTCAGCCGGGCCGGCGGTATTTCCACAAGATTATGATTTTTCTGAACTTGACTGGAATATTGTCGATGGCGACTGGGAGTTGATGTCCGGAATCGAAGGAATACTTACCCGAGGCCATCATCCCGGCCATCAATCTCTCGTGGTCACACTACCCGGAGGAACCAAGGTACTGACAGCAGATGTGGGCGATCTGTGGGAGAATTTTGAACAGGAAATTCTCCCCGGTGAAAGCTGCGACGACATCGCAGCGCTGGACTCGATCCGTCGGCTCAAAGCAATTGCCCAACAGCGGGAAGCGGAGTTGATCTTGCTGCATGATCCGGTGCGGGTGCAGCAGATCAAACTTGCACCGGATCGGTACCGGTGAAGGTTTCTGCCCCAGAGGCTGAGGCCATCGCGCTATTGCGCGCACTTGTCCGCCATAACAGCATCAATCCGCCCGGCATCACAAAAGGTGTGGCCGGGGTCGCGCTCGATTGGCTGCGCGATTCCGGGTTACGGCCTGAAGTCGTCAGCGCCCATCCCGACAAGCCCAATATCGTGCTCACGATCGATAACGGGCCGGGGCCGCATCTGGTGTTCAACGCCCACCTCGACACGGTCTCTGCCGGCGATCCATCCGCCTGGACTTTTCCGATCCAGGATCTGACCGAGCAGGACGGTCGGCTCTACGGCCTCGGCACTGGCAACATGAAAGCAGCGGCGACAGCGATGATGCTTGCAATCCGCAGCCTTTCGGCAAGACGAGACGACTGGTCTGGCCGTGTCAGCCTGACGCTTGTTGCGGATGAATGCGTGTTCGGCCCCGACGGTGCGGCATTTCTGCTGGATCAGCGTCCAGATCTGCGTGGCGACATGGTAATCTGCGGTGAAGGTCCGGGATTTATGCACCTTGCCATTGCCGAAAAGGGGTTGATGTGGGTCAGGCTGACGGCAACTGGGCGGGTCGGCCAGGGCATGCTAAGCAACGTCCGGAGCACTGCGACCACGCGACTGGCGGCCGCCATCATCGCGCTGGACGAAATCAATCATCTTTCTGTGCGATGCCCGCTGCCGGTGCTCGATCATAAGGACAATGTCGAAGGTTTGCGACCTTCGGTGAATGTCGGGCGCATTGGCGGTGGCGATTTCATCAGCCAGTCAGCGAGTTCGGCATGGGCTGAAATCGACTTTCGAATCCCGCCAGGACTGAGCGTGAAAGATCTGAGTGCCATACTGGATTCGATCTGCAAAACAGAGACTCTGGAATGGGAAACGATCAAGGCATGGGATGCGAACTGGACCGATTCCGAAAGCAAAGTTGCGGTAGCCATATTGGACGCCGCCCATGACAACGACCGTGCCGGGACACGATTGGTCACCCGACTGCCTGCGTCAGACGCCAGCCGCTGGCGGAAATTGGGTATTCCGTCGGTCTGCTTTGGCCCTCAGGCGGAACTGGCTTCCGGGGTAGATGATTATGTCATTCGGCAGGATTTTCTTGATTGCATAAAGATTTACGAGCAGGCCGCCTGCAACATTCTCCCAACAATCCAGAAAGCGAAGTAGTATGGTGCTAACTTCGATTGAACCCGCTATCTGGCTTCAGGGTATCGGTTTTACTGCACAGCGGCGACCGACATCTTGTTCGCTCGCCAGAGGCGCTCGATGACGAAGTTGTCTACGCAGCGCCCCATCGTCGGCGATGCGCGCCACTTCTGCTGCTGCATTTCCTGAGGGTCATTACTGTCCGACGGGAACCAAGGGGGCAAGTATCGCGTTGCGACATGACTGCCTTTGAATTTCCGGAGGCCCGAGGCCATTGAAATGGGAGAACTGCGATGAGTGAAGGCAGCGCATTCCGAGGGCCAGTGCCCATCCTGCTGGTAATTGTGGCCGTGCTCGGCTGGGGATTTGCCCTTTATACGATTAATGCGCGGTCAAATCTTCGATCCGAACTCGCGCAACAGAACCTGGCGGTGGGCACCTTGGACTCCCTGCGTGGCGAAGTCGCGATTCTCACCTCGGAGACGGAACGCCTCATCGGCGAACGCGATTCCGCCCTTGCCGGCCTTGCCGCGCAGCAGCAGCAACTTGCCCAGTTGCAAGACCAGATTTCCACGGCCGGAAGCGATCTTGAGCAAAAGCAGATCGACCTGACCGATGTCGAGCAGCAACTCGGACCACTGCGCGAAGAGATTGCCGGGTTCGACACTGCCCGCCACGATGCAGAGCAACGCCTTTCCGACAAAACACAGGAGTTGGCTGATGTGGGTGAACGACTCACAGAGGCCCGGGCGAGCGAGGCGGACCTCCAGCAGCAGCTTGCAGTTCTGACCGACGAGACCGCGCAACTGACAGCGGGATCCGCCGAGGCCGAGTCGCGGGTGCAGCAAGCAAGAGACGCGGAAGCCTCGTTGCAAATGGCTCTGGTCTCGGCGACGGCTGAATTTGATCGCATCACTGCAGAGCGGGATGCGCTGTCGCAGGAAGTCCAGGATTTGACCGAGCGTCGCGACCTGCTCGCCGCCGACAATGCCGCCGCCACCGAACAGCGCCAGTCCGTGCAGGCCGTCGTCACGCAGCTTTCGGAAGACCTTGCAGCGCGAAGCCAACAGCTTGCCGAAGCCGAACAGCGCATGACCGACTTGCAGGCGCAGGACGTCCCGGTGGTTGCAACAGACGTGACTCTCGAGCCGGGCGTATATACTGCCGGGCCACTTGCGGTGACCCTTCGCAATGACGGCCGTTTTGTTCTGCGCAACGAGACCCGCGGCAAGGAGATCACCGGTGGCTACGTCCTGAACGAGGGCCGCCTGACGCTGACGGAGGCCGAGGGTGACGTGGGTACAACCGCATTCCCGATGGTTTGCGTGCTGCGTCAATCGGATGACGGGCTGGTGCTGGAGCAAGACGGCGATGGGCTTTGTGCGCTGGCCGGTCTGACACTTCAGGCCCAGGAGTAAGGGGCCAGAAAGCCGCTCTCCAGATCGCGAGGTTAGTGCCGCGCAAGCTGAGCGAGGGCAGCAAGACAGCCGCCAACCAAACACGTGTGTTAACCGGGACCGGGATCATGCTGAAAGGCTTCGGATCAGACGGGCCAAAGCCTCGGAGTCGTAGACACCAATGATCCTCAAGCGGTGACCGCCCGCGACATCAATCTCAATCGCACTTTGCGGCGGCTTGGGATCGCCTCGGGATCGGGCGCATACCGTGGATCACGTAACCACTTGAAGATCATGTTCGCGTTCACCGCATAACGCCGGGCGACCTGCGCCAGAGAAACACCTGCCGCCGTCGTCTGAAAACAGATCGTCCGCTTCTCTTCATCCGTCCAAAGTCGCTTCGTCCGACGCGCCATTCGCTGCCCCATAGTGTCCGCCAAGCGCCCAGCACGACGAACAATTGGAGCAATCGGTTGGAGCGATGATGATGCGTTTTGGGGTTGTCCTGTAGTTCTGAGCGTCATCGCCAACGCAGAGGGGAGGCAGAAATGGAGATAGAGAAAGTTAAAAATCCGTTAAATATTTGAAAAGTATATATATTAATAGAAAGAATGGTGCCCAGAAGAGGACTCGAACCTCCACGTCCTTGCGGACACTGGCACCTGAAGCCAGCGCGTCTACCATTCCACCACCTGGGCAGGCCGTGTTTGTTGCGCCGTTTAAGGTGGCGCAACGCGGCTGTCAACGCGATTTCTGCTGCGCGGATTTGCGCCTTGTCTGGGCTTTGGGCCGGCGGTAAACCGTGTCACGTTCCTGACCGAAAGGCGGCCACGATGACGCAACTTGTCACCATATTCGGCGGCGCCGGGTTTCTGGGCCGCTACGTCGCCCGGCGGATGGCGCAGGCCGGGTGGCGCGTGCGCGTCGTGACCCGCAGCCCGAACGAAGCGATGTTCGTGCGCACTTATGGCGCGGTCGGGCAGGTCGAACCCGTGTTCGGCAATATTCGCGATGATGCCAGCGTGCTGGCCGCAGTGACCGGCGCGACTGCCGTGGTCAACTGTGTCAGCACCTTTGACGCTGGTGGAGCCAACAGTTTCAAGGCGATCAACGTCACCGGGGCCGACCGGATTGCGCGGATCGCAGCGCAGGCAGGCGTCGCGCGGATAGTGCAGATTTCAGCCATCGGGGCGGACGCAAACGCGCCCAGCATCTATGGTCGCACCAAGGCCGCAGGCGAAGCCGCCGTACTGACCCACATGCCTGCCGCCGTGATCCTGCGTCCATCGATCATGTTTGGCCCCGAGGATGACTTTTTCAACCGGTTCGCCGGGATGACCCGGTTTGGCCCGGCCCTGCCCGTGGTTGGTGCCGACACCCGGTTTCAGCCGGTCTATGTCGACGATGTGGCGCAGGCCGTGGTCATGGGCGTGCTGGGGCAGGCCGCTCCCGGCGTCTATGAGATGGGTGGGCCGGACGTGCGCACGTTCCGTGAATTGATGACCGAGATGCTGGCGGTGATCCGCCGTCGCCGTCTGGTTATCAACCTGCCCTTTGGTGTTGCCCGCCTTATGGCGTTCGGATTTCGGATAGGTGCGATGTTCACGGGCGGGCTGATCAAGGGGCCGATCACTGCCGATCAGGTTGCCAGCCTTGGCGTCGACAACGTCATGGCCGATGGGGCGCGCGGTCTGTCGACCCTTGGCATAACCCCAACTGCGATGGCCGCTGTCCTGCCTGAATATCTGTGGCGGTTCCGCCCGTCAGGCCAATATGACGCGATTAAAGAGTCTGCGCAGAACCTGCGCTAGGTCTGAAAGGCCCCCGTAAATGACCGACACGACGCTGGTGGCCGCCTTTCTGGGGCTGCTTGAAGGCCTGACCGAATTCATTCCCGTATCGTCCACCGGCCACCTGCTGCTGGCCGCGCATTTCCTGAAGTTCGAAAGTGCCGGCAAGACATTCGAAGTGGTGATCCAGCTTGGCGCGGTGCTGGCCATTCTGACACTGTATGCGGGCAAGCTGTGGGCGGTGTTCCGCGATGCCCCGCATGACCCGGACGCGCGGCAGTTCATCCTCTCGGTGCTGATCGCCTTTCTGCCTGCGGTGGTGATCGGCGTGCTGGCGCATGATTTCATCAAGACGGTGCTGTTTGAATCGCCGATGCTGATCGCCACGATGCTGATCCTTGGCGGCGGGGTCCTGCTGTTCGTCGACCGGATCGCGCCGCCACCGGTGCATGAGGATGCGATGAAGATCCCGCTGGGTAAGGCGCTGATGATCGGCGTCATTCAGTGCCTTGCGATGATCCCCGGTGTGTCGCGGTCGGGTGCCACGATCGTCGGCGCGCTGATGCTGGGGGCCAGCAAGCGGGCAGCGGCGGAATTTTCGTTTTTCCTGTCGATGCCCACGATGGCCGGGGCGTTTGCCTTTGATCTTTACAAGAACCGCGATGTGCTGGACGCATCGGCAATGGGCGAAATCGCCATTGGGTTCGCGATGGCCTTTGTCACCGCCGTGTTGGTCGTCCGCTGGGTTTTGGACTACGTGACCCGTAACGGTTTTGCGCTGTTTGGCTGGTGGCGAATCGTGGTCGGCGGGGCGGCGATGGTGGCGCTTTGGGCTGGGCTCTAAAGAGTAGGTCAGCAATGATTACCTATTTTCAGCAATTTTTGGTGGAAAAGTCAGCGCCACACTAAAAAACATCCAAACTAGGTCAGCACTACTGCCTTTTCATTCGGCTCAAGCCGTTTTATCCAGTCACTCCGGACCGATGACGGAGGAATACACGTGGCTGGTCAGAAGATGCTGAAATTCGTCACCGTCGCGCGGGATATGCCTGAAAAGCGTATCCCCGATCTGCGCCGGAACGACTTCCACGAGATTTATGCGGAATACGCCCGCGACAAGGCCGCCGAACAGGCCGCCCGTTGCAGCCAATGCGGTGTGCCTTATTGCCAGACCCATTGCCCGCTGCAAAACAACATCCCCGACTGGCTGCGGATGACCGCCGAAGGGCGGCTGCAAGAGGCTTATGAGCTAAGCCAGGCCACCAACACTTTCCCCGAAATCTGTGGCCGCATCTGCCCGCAGGACCGCCTGTGCGAAGGCAACTGTGTGATCGAACTGTCCGGGCATGGCACCGTGACTATCGGCGCGGTGGAAAAATACATCACCGACACGGCGTTCGAAAACGGCTGGGTCAAGCCGATCCAACCATATGCCGAACGTGCCGAAAGCGTTGGCATCATCGGCGCCGGCCCCGGTGGATTGGCCGCCGCCGACATGCTGCGCCGCGCGGGCGTGCAGGTCACGGTCTATGACCGCTATGACCGGGGCGGCGGGTTGATGACCTACGGCATCCCCGGCTTCAAGCTGGAAAAGGACATCGTCATGCTGCGCATGGCGCAACTGACCGATGGCGGCGTGCAATTCGTGCTGAACTGCAACGTCGGCGAGGATCTGACGTTCGACGCCATTCGGGGCGCACATGACGCTGTGCTGATCGCCACGGGCGTCTACAAAACCCGCGAATTGATGGCCCCCGGCGTGAGCGCCGAAGGGGTCGTGCGCGCCATCGACTATCTGACCGCGTCCAACCGCAAGAGTTTTGGCGACGTGGTCGAGGAATTCGACAGCGGTGAATTGAACGCGGCAGGCAAGCGCGTCGTCGTCATCGGTGGCGGCGACACCGCGATGGATTGCGTGCGGACGGCGGTGCGGCAGGGGGCCGAGTCGGTCAAATGCCTGTATCGCCGCGACCGCGCCAATATGCCGGGCAGCCAGCGCGAGGTCGCCAATGCCGAAGAAGAAGGCGTGCAATTCGTCTGGTTGTCCGCCCCCAAAGGGTTCGGCGGCAGCCCGGTCGAAGGCGTCATGGTACAAAAGATGCGGCTTGGCGCACCCGACGTCACAGGCCGCCAGATGCCCGAACTGATCGACGGTGCCGACTACGAAGAACCCGCCGATCTGGTCATTCAGGCGCTGGGTTTCGAACCCGAAGACCTGCCGCGTCTTTGGGGGGTCGAGGGGCTGGATGTGACCCGCTGGGGCACCATCCGCGCCGATTTTATTACGGGCAAGACATCGCTGGAAGGGGTCTATGCAGCGGGCGATATCGTGCGCGGTGCCTCGCTTGTCGTCTGGGCGATCAAGGACGGGCGGGATGCGGCGGATGCGATCTTGGCGTATTTGTCGCAATCTGCCAGCGTGGCCGCAGAATGATCCGCGCCACCGCAATCGTGCTGTCCGCACTCGCCGCACCTGCCGCCGCGCAATCGGCGTTCAGTCTGCCCGAAGGCTGCACGGCCACCGTGACCATGCAGAAACGCAGTTGCGTCGTCACCCACCTGTTCACCTGCGCGGGCGATCCTGTCGGGCACCAGCGGCGTGTCGATCTGGACGACGAGGGAATGATCTATCTGGGGGTCATCGACGCCGAAACCCAGTGGATCGAGAGCTATTCACCGCGTTCCGGCGTCACCTCGACCCTGATGGACAGCGCGATCGATCCGGCTTCGCTGACCACGCTGATAGACACCGGGACCGATACGTTCGATTTCATGACCGACGCCGGGCCGAACGGACTGACCCGCTACCAGGGGCAGGACACGCTGACCGGGCAGACCGTGACCGTTGACGGAGTCGACCTGCAGCAGACCACGTTCGAGGTGCGCGCCTACAACCCGTCCGGGGCGCTCGCGTTCAAGATCACCGGCACTGAATACATCAACCCCGACTGGCGCACCTTCGTGTCCGGCCGGCGGATCGTCACCAACCCGGAAGACACGTTTGAAACCGATGAAACCCCCGTCGAATTCGCCTTTCCTGGCGAAGACGGTTTTCTGTCCAACCGCGCCAAATTCGATTGCGGCGTCGTCCTGTCCAATCACGAGGTCACGCCATGATCCGCCTTGCCATCGCCCTTGTCACCCTTGCGGTCCCAGCAGTGGCCGAGGGCACGTTCAGTCTGCCCGCCAACTGCACCGCGTACCTGACCATTCAGATGCGCAACTGCACGGTGTCGCATCATTTCACCTGCGCCGACGATCCCCAGGGCCACCAGCGCCGCGTCGATCTGGACGAGGCGGGTATGGCCTATATGGGTGAGATCGACTCCGAAACCCAGTGGATCAGCAGTTTCCACCCCGCGACCGGCCATTCGGAAACCTTGGAGAGCCGCTCTGCCAACCCGGCGTCGCTGACCGAACTGATCAACACCGGCGTCAATGATTATGACTTCCAGACACAGTCGGGCGAAATCGGCACCACCCGCTATGTCGGCACCGACCGGCTGACTGGCAAGACCGTGACGATCGACGGCGTGACCCTGCAACAGACCGAATTCACCATCCGCGCCCTTAACCCCGATGGCAGCGAACAATGGCGGTCTGCAGGCAACGAATTCATCAGCGCCGAATGGCGAATGTTCCTGTCGGGCACCAGCACCGTCGTCAACTCGGATGACACGTTCACCACCGATGGTACGCCGATGGAATTCATCATGCCGGGCGAACCGGGCTTCCTGTCGTCGAGCCCGAAATTCGGCTGCAACGTGGTTTTGTCATCTTGGGAGGGTCAGTGATGCAGGGTCATTGTCTGTGCGGCGCGGTCAAGATCACCGTTGAAGGCCCCCACGATCCGCGGATCGGGGCCTGTCATTGCCGGATGTGCCAACGTTGGTCTGGCGGTCTGTTCGTCTGCTTCAACGCCGATTTCGCCGCCGTCACGGTAAAAGGTGAGGTCCGGAGCTATCCGTCATCCGATTTTTCCGAACGCGCGTTCTGCCCCCGTTGCGGATCGCATCTGTGGTTTCGGGACACTGACAAGGCCGAGGCCGGGTATGAATTGATGCCGGGGCTGTTCGACCAAGCACCGAATTTTCCGCTGCGGTCGGAAATCTACATTGACCGCGCGATAGACGCGCTGCGGCTGTCAGGCGACCACAAACGGGCGACACGGGCCGAATACGAGGCCAGGAATCCGTTCATTGAAGGGGACAACCCATGACCGTTTACGACGAAAACTGGGCCGTTGCCGAAGCCGCCAAGCGCAAGTGGATGACCGAAAACAGCCTGTATCGTGACGAAGACGAACATTCGTCCTGCGGCGTCGGGCTGGTCGTGTCCATCGACGGCACACCGTCGCGCGGGGTTGTGGAAAAGGGCATCGCCGCGCTGAAGGCGATCTGGCATCGCGGCGCGGTCGACGCCGATGGCAAGACCGGCGATGGCGCGGGCATCCATGTGCAGATCCCGGTGCCGTTCTTTTACGATCAGGTTCGGCGCACGGGGCACGAACCCGACACCAACAAGCTGATCGCGGTTGGACAGGTTTTCCTGCCCCGCACCGATTTCGGCGCGCAGGAACGATGCCGCACCATCGTGGAATCTGAAGTGCTGCGCATGGGTCACTATATCTATGGCTGGCGGCACGTGCCGGTGAATACCGAAGTGCTGGGCGACAAGGCCAATGCGACCCGGCCCGAGATCGAACAGATCCTGATCCGCAACGACAAGGACATTGGTGCCGACCAGTTCGAGCGCGAGTTGTATATCATCCGCCGCCGGATCGAAAAGGCGGCGATTGCGGCGCAGATCCCGAGCCTCTATTTCTGTTCGCTGTCCTGCCGGTCGATCATCTACAAGGGCATGATGCTGGCCGAACAGGTGGCGGTGTTTTACCCCGACCTGATGGACGCGCGGTTTGAATCTGCCTTTGCCATCTATCACCAGCGCTATTCCACCAACACCTTTCCGCAGTGGCATCTGGCCCAGCCATTCCGCATGTTGGCGCACAACGGCGAGATCAATACGCTCAAGGGCAACGTCAACTGGATGCGGAGTCACGAAATCCGCATGGCGTCAAATGCGTTTGGCGAGATGGCCGAGGATATCAAACCAATCATCCCGGCAGGGACATCGGATTCCGGCGCGTTAGACTCGGTTTTCGAGGCGCTGGTGCGCGCGGGCCGCTCTGCCCCGATGGCCAAGACGATGCTGGTCCCCGAAGCGTGGAGCAAGCAGGCCGTCGAAATGCCCCAAGCCTGGCAGGATATGTACGGCTATTGCAACGCGGTGATGGAACCCTGGGATGGCCCCGCAGCATTGGCGATGACCGATGGCCGCTGGGTCTGCGCCGGGCTGGACCGGAACGGGCTTCGCCCCATGCGTTATACGGTGACGGGCGACGGTCTGCTGATCGCCGGGTCCGAGGCCGGGATGGTTACGATCGACGAATCGACCGTGGTGGAAAAGGGCGCGCTTGGGCCCGGCCAGATGATCGCGGTCGACATGCAGACTGGCCAACTGTTCCATGACACCGAAATAAAGGACACGCTGGCCGCCGCCCAGCCCTATGCCGACTGGATCGAAAAGGTTGTCGATCTGTCGCACATCATGAAGGACGTGCCGGAAACCGCGCTGTTCCGGGGTGGCGAATTGCGCAAACGGCAGATCGCAGCGGGCTATTCCATCGAGGAACTGGAACAGGTGCTGGCCTCGATGGCCGAAGATGGTAAGGAAATGATTGCCAGCATGGGCGACGACACGCCGCCTGCGGTGCTGTCGGGCCAATACAGACCCTTGTCGCACTTTTTCCGCCAGAACTTTTCACAGGTGACGAACCCGCCCATCGACAGCTTGCGCGAGGCCCGTGTGATGAGCCTGAAAACACGCTTCGGTAACCTCAAGAACGTGCTGGACGAGGATAGCAGCCAGACCGAGATTTTGGTGCTTGAATCCCCCCTCGTCGCTAATGCCGAATTCGAAGAAATGGTGCGCAAGTTCGACAAAAGCGTGATCTTTATCGACTGCACATTCCCGTCTGGTGCCGGGGCCGACGCCCTGCGCGACGGGCTGGAACGGGTGCGGTCCGAGGCCGAAGATGCGGTGCGCTCCGGTGCCGGGCATCTGGTGCTGACCGACCAGCACCAGAACCCCGACCGGGTCGCGATGCCGATGATCCTTGCCACCAGCGCCGTCCATTCCGGACTGACGCGAAAGGGTTTGCGCACGTTCACCTCCGTCAACGTTCGGTCGGCCGAATGTATCGACCCACATTATTTCGCGGTGCTGATCGGCTGCGGCGCGACGACGGTCAACGCCTACCTCGCGCAGGATTCCATTGCCGACCGGATCGACCGTGGTTTGATCGAGGGTTCTTTGCTGGACGCGGTGCGCCGCTATTGCAACGCGGTCGATGCTGGGCTGCTCAAGATCATGTCCAAGATGGGCATTTCGGTGCTGTCGTCCTATCGCGGCGGTCTGAACTTCGAGGCTGTGGGGCTGTCCCGCGCCATGGTCGCCGAATATTTCCCCGGCATGCAGTCGCGGATTTCCGGCATCGGCCTGCACGGCATCCAGCACAAGATGGAAGAGGTCCACGCACGCGGTTGGCAGGGCGGGCAGGATATTCTGCCCATCGGCGGGTTCTACAAGGCGCGTCGGTCCGGTGAAAAGCACGCGTGGGAGGCGCAGACGATGCACATGTTGCAAGCCGCCTGCGCCTCTGCGTCCTACGAGATGTGGAAACAGTATTCAAAGACCATGCAGGCCAATCCGCCGATCCACCTGCGCGACCTGCTGGCGATCAAGCCGCTGGGTAATCCGGTCCCGATCGAAGAAGTCGAAAGCATCACTGCGATCCGCAAACGGTTCGTGACGCCGGGGATGTCACTGGGGGCGCTAAGCCCCGAGGCGCACAAGACCCTGAACGTCGCCATGAACCGGATCGGAGCCAAGTCCGACAGCGGCGAAGGCGGCGAAGACCCGGCGCACTTCGTTCCCGAGGCGAACGGGGATAATCCCAGCGCCAAGATCAAACAGGTCGCATCGGGCCGGTTTGGCGTGACCGCAGAATATTTGAACCAATGCGAGGAGTTGGAAATCAAGGTCGCCCAAGGTGCCAAGCCCGGCGAGGGTGGGCAACTGCCCGGCATGAAGGTGACGAAACTGATCGCGCGGCTGCGTCATTCGACGCCGGGCGTGACGCTGATTTCACCACCGCCGCACCACGACATTTACAGCATCGAGGATCTGGCGCAGCTCATCTACGACCTGAAACAGATCAACCCACGCGCCAAGGTGACGGTGAAACTGGTCGCCTCAAGCGGCGTCGGCACCATCGCGGCTGGCGTGGCCAAGGCCAAGGCCGACACGATCCTGATTTCGGGCCACAACGGCGGCACCGGGGCATCGCCCGCAACGTCGATCAAATACGCGGGCCTGCCGTGGGAAATGGGCCTGACCGAGGCGCATCAGGTGCTGAGCATGAACAACCTGCGGTCGCGCATCACCCTGCGCACCGATGGCGGGCTGCGCACCGGGCGTGATATCGTCATGGCGGCGATGCTGGGGGCCGAAGAATACGGGATCGGCACCGCCGCCCTGATCGCGATGGGCTGCATCATGGTGCGCCAGTGTCAATCCAACACCTGCCCAGTGGGCGTCTGCACGCAGGACGAAAACCTGCGGCAGAAATTCACCGGATCAGCGGAAAAGGTGGTGAACCTCATCACATTCTACGCCACCGAAGTGCGCGAAATTCTGGCGTCGATTGGGGCGCGGTCCCTGGACGATGTCATCGGGCGTGCTGACCTCTTGACGCAGGTCAGCCGCGGATCGGCACATCTGGACGATCTGGATTTGAACCCATTGCTCATCACCGTCGATGGCGCGGACAAGATCGTTTACGACCGCGACAGACCGCGCAACCCGGTGCTCGACACGCTGGACGCCGAAATCGTCAAGGATGCCGCACGGTTCCTGAATGACGGCGAAAAGATGCAGTTGGAATATGCGGTGCAGAACACGTTGCGCACCGTGGGAACCCGGACCAGCAGCCATATCGTCCAGAAATTCGGGATGAAGAACAGCCTGCAGCCCGACCACCTGACGGTCAAACTGCGCGGATCGGCGGGGCAATCGCTGGGTGCATTCGCGGCGCGAGGGCTGAAATTGGAAGTCAGCGGCGATGCCAACGATTACGTCGGCAAGGGCCTGTCGGGCGGCACCATCGTGGTGCGCCCGCCGATGGCATCGCCCCTGATCGCATCGCAGAACACGATCATCGGCAACACCGTACTTTATGGCGCAACCGAGGGGTTTCTGTTCGCCGCAGGCCGCGCGGGCGAACGGTTTGCCGTGCGCAACAGCGGCGCGCACGTAGTGATCGAGGGCTGCGGGTCGAACGGGTGCGAATACATGACCGGGGGCGTGGCGGTGATTTTGGGCAGCATCGGTGCCAACTTTGGTGCGGGCATGACCGGCGGTATGGCCTATATCCACGACCCAAAGGGTCTGGCGGCGGCGCTGGTCAACATGGAATCGCTGGTGGTCTGTGCGGTGACGGTGGCGCATTGGGAAACCCAGTTGCGCGGCCTGATCGAACGGCACGCCCGCGAAACCGGCAGCGTCAAGGCGGTGGACATCCTGCAAAACTGGGACGAGGAACGCGGGCACTTCCTGCAGGTTTGCCCGATAGAGATGCTGACGCTTCTGACGCATCCTCTGACCCGCGACGCGCAGGCAATCCCGGCGGAATAGGCCAGAAACAGCCCAGAATATCACGACCCATTTCAGGGTCTGCCCCGGAATGGCCAGATTTCGGCATGGAATGACCTCGATTGTTTCTGATTAGGGGCAGTTTTCGCAGTCACCTCAGGCATTGTTTCTGCCCCCGAACAGTGCTGAGGATCCTATGCCGACCAATTATACCGACCAGTTCTACCGGATCGACCCGTTCAGCCCGCCACCAGCGGGAACAACGCTGAATTTCGTGGTCTATACTCTGCGGGATCGCGACGACGACGGCGATATCGGCACCGCCGGGGGTGACCGCATCAACGGGCGCGACGTGACCGGCAGCTACAACGGCGACACCGTGACGGTCGAACGCGGCGACGGGTCGGTCGTCACAATCACCGGGGTCACATTCTATCTGTCCGACGGGTCGCGGGTGTTCACGCCTGCCGACGGCAGCGTCCTGGAGAATGCGACCTTTGTCAGTTCCACATGGGTGTCTCCCGATACTTTCATGGACGTGTCCGACCTTGGCCCCGCCTGCTTCGTCACCGGCACTCGGATCGCCACGCCGGACGGATTGCGCCGGATAGAGGATTTCACTGAGGGCGATCAGGTGCTGACGCGCGACCATGGCCCGCAACCGATCCTGTGGATCGGACGCCGGACCAGCGCTGCCGACAGCGATCATGCCCCGATCCGCATCTGCAAGGGGGCGCTCGGCAACCACGCCGACCTGCTGGTCTCGCCACAGCACCGCATGCTGATCGACGGCTGGCGGGCCGAATTGTATTTCGGTCAGGACGAGGTGCTTGTCGCGGCCAAGCATCTGGTGGCAGGCAACGACCGCATTCATGTGCAGAAAATGCCGACCGTCGATTACATGCACCTGCTGCTGGACGGCCATCAGTTGATCTGGGCCGAGGGCACGGCGTGCGAGAGTTTCGATCCGGGCGGCGATTTGGCCCTTAACGACCCCGGAATCCGGCACGAAATCACCGCTCTCCACCCCGGTCTGATCGACCCCGCCGCGGGCCCCGGCCGCACCGCGCGCCGCGTCCTCAAAGCCTCCGAGGCGCAGTTGCTTACCTGCTGATGGTCACTTTTCAGCATCCCGCTGGCTCGCTATGACGGAGGTTATGGCCCGCAGAAACGCATCTCCTCGGCGCAAGACCACCAAACCCGCAGCGAAGGTCCGGCGGGAACCAAATGCGACGATTTTAACTTGGGTCGGCAGAGGAGTTTTGGCTGTGTTCGGATTATCCCTTTTGGCGATCCTGCTGTTCGCCGAGACGAACCCGCCAACGACCCCTTATATGTTTACCGAAGGGCGTAGACTCGATGTCGCGGTGCAGCAGCAATGGGTGCCGATGGACCGGATCGCGCCGGTCATGGCGCGGTCCGCCGTCGCCGCCGAGGATGCCAACTTCTGCCTGCATTGGGGGTTGGACGTGGCGGCAATCCGCGCCGCGATGGACGCCGGCGGGGCGCGGGGTGCATCGACCATCAGCCAGCAGGTCGTCAAGAACGTCTATCTCTGGCAGGGGCGCAGCTGGATGCGAAAGGCGCTCGAAGCGATCATCACCCCGGCCGTCGAGGCAGTCTGGAGCAAACGGCGCATTCTTGAGGTTTATCTGAACGTCGCCGAGTTTGACGAGGGCGTGTTCGGAGTCCAGGCGGCGGCGCAACACTATTTCGGCGTTGACGCCGCCGATCTGACGGCGACGCAGGCGGCGCGCCTGGCCGCGATCCTGCCCGACCCCAAGGGACGGTCAGCCTCCGACCCTTCCAGCTATGTGCGCCGTCAGGCCGCCCGGATTATCGACGGCGCGGCGACCATTGCGGCGGACGGACGGGCGGATTGCTTCCGCAATTAGCCACGGCGTCGCCCTGACCATTGAAATCACCGCGCACTTGCGGCATTGAAGGCGTATCGTGACAGACCGGGACACCATAAACCGCCTTTACCATTTTCCGCTTTCCCCGTTTTCGCGGAAGGTCCGCCTGAGCCTTGCCGAGAAGAAGATCGAGGTCGAGCTGGTCGATGAGCGCTATTGGGAAAAGTCGTCGGATTTCATCCGCCGCAACCCGGCCGGCAAAATCCCGGTCCTCAAGCTTGGTAACCGCACGATGTCGGACAGTCAGGCGATCTGTGAATACCTCGAAGAGGCGCACCCGACCCCGCCCCTCATGCCGCGCAACGCCGATGCACGTTACGAGGTGCGCCGTCTGGTGGCCTGGTTCGACGACAAGTTCTACAGCGAAGTGACGACCAAACTGATCGGCGAACGGGTATTCCGCAAACTGATGGGCACCGGCTATCCCGACAGCACCAATGTCAAAGCAGGGGCAAAGGCGATAAGGTATCACCTTGATTACATGGGATTTCTGCTAGAGAGCCGACGCTGGCTCGCCGGGGCGGACATGTCGCTGGCCGATTTCGCGGCGGCGGCGCATCTGTCCTGCCTCGACTATATCTCGGATGTCGACTGGAACCGTTCCGAGGTGGTCAAGGACTGGTATGCCAAGATCAAATCGCGCCCTGCGTTTCGCACGCTGCTGGCCGATCAGGTGCCAGGCTTTTTGCCATCAGGGCACTATGCCAATCTGGATTTCTGAAGACAGGGGGCGCTGCCCGCGTCGCTGCGCGACTCCCCCGGAGTATTTTGTGCCAAGAGAAGCCTGATGCGGGCGGCATTGGAAGCTTTTGCACGTGAGGCCGGGTTTGCAAAGATCGGCGTTTGCCGGCCCGATGCGGCGCCGGAAACGGCAGCGCGGCTGGCTACCTTTATCGCTGCAGGGCGGCACGGCCAAATGGGGTGGATGGCCGACCGGATGTCGTGGCGTGGCGATCCGACAGCGCTGTGGCCGGCGGCCCGGTCGGTCATCATGCTGGCCGAAAGTTATACCCCCGACCACGATCCGCTTGCAATTCTCAACCAGCGAGATCGCGGCGCGGTTTCCGTTTATGCGGAGGGGCGCGATTATCACGACGTGGTGAAAAAACGGCTCAAGGTCGTAGGACGCTGGCTGATCGACCGGGAGCCGGGAGCCGAGATCAAGGTTTTCGTCGATACCGCTCCGGTCATGGAAAAGCCGCTGGCACAGGCGGCAGGGTTGGGCTGGCAGGGCAAGCATACCAATCTTTTAGGCCGCGATCTGGGCAATTGGGTGTTTCTGGGGGCCATATTCACGACCGTGGAAATTGACCCTGACAAGGCCGAAGTCGATCATTGCGGCAGTTGCACTGCTTGTCTGGACATCTGCCCGACCGCCGCCTTTCCCGCCCCCTATGAACTGGATGCACGGCGCTGCATTTCATATCTGACCATCGAACATCGCGGACCGGTGGATTTGGAATTGCGCGCCCTGATGGGAAACCGGATTTATGGCTGCGACGATTGTCTGGCGGTCTGCCCGTGGAACAAATTCGCCGCTGCAGGTCGCGATGCACGACTTGCCGCGCGGGCGGATATGCGCGCGCCGCCGCTGGCCGAGCTCGCCACGCTGGATGATGCGGCGTTTCGCTCAAGGTTCTCGGGTAGCCCAGTCAAACGGATCGGACGCAACCGGTTCGTACGTAATGTGCTCTATGCCATCGGGAACTCCGCCGACCCGGCCTTGCGCGGCGTGGCGCAGGGGCTGACCGGCGATCCCGATGCTGCGGTGGCCGATGCAGCCCGTTGGGCCGCCGCCCGGTTGGGCGGGCCGGATGATGCCGATTTCCGGCCGATTCCGCAGGAGTGATGCGCAAAGGCCGCCGTCGTGCTATTGTGCAAAGCCTAGGAGGAGCTGCCATGCAACGTCACCTGACCGACACCCCCCGTTCCCATGACTCCACGATCCGGCTGCGCGAATTCCTGCGTCTTGCCCGGACCGGAGCCGCCAACCCGGCGAATTCCGCACTGGTCCGTCAAGGCCGCGCCCCACGCGTGGCCCGTCTGCGCGAGTTTCTGCGAATTGACCGGGGGCGTCTTGCCTAGGGCATTCCGGGGTTCAATCCGTTTTGCGACGAGCCTAAGGTGCCCCTGAAAGGGGGCCTGCGATGCAGCCACTGCGCGGTATTGCCTTCAAGGTCATCTCGGTCTGCATCTTCGTTTGCATGGCCAGCATTGTCAAAGCCGTGGCAGACCATGTCCCGCCGGGGCAGGCGGTGTTTTTTCGGTCCTTCTTTGCCATGCCGGTCATCGTCGTCTGGCTGCTGCTGCGCCGCGAATTGCACGGCGGGCTGCGCACTGCCAATCCGATGGGCCACGTCTGGCGCGGATTGGTGGGGACATCGGCGATGGGGCTGGGGTTTGCCGGATTGGGCCTGTTGCCGCTGCCCGAAGTGACCGCCATCGGCTATGCCGCGCCGATCCTTGTCGTCGTTTTTGCGGCGATGTTCCTGAACGAAAAGGTGCGGGCATTTCGGCTGTCTGCCGTGGCGTTGGGCCTTGTTGGTGTCATGATTGTATTGTCGCCGCGATTGTCGGTAGGAACCGGGATGGATCAGGGGCAGACGTTGGGCGCGGTCGTGGTCTTAGGCGGTGCGTTCTGCGCTGCACTGGCGCAGGTGTTCGTTCGCAAACTGGTCGCGACCGAAGGGACGGCGGCCATCGTGTTTTGGTTTTCGGTCACCGCGTCGTGCCTGTCACTGGTGACGATTGGATGGGGCTGGGTCTGGCCGACACCGGGCGAATTCGCGTTGCTGGTGCTGTGTGGCGTGTTGGGCGGGATCGGGCAGATATTCCTGACCACAAGTTACCGTCACGCTGACGCATCCCTGATCGCGCCTTTCGAATATACGTCGATGCTGCTGGCGCTGGGTGTCGGGTATTTCGTGTTCGACGAGGTGCCGACATGGACGATGCTGGGCGGTGCAGCGGTAGTGATTTCGGCCGGCGTGCTGATCATCTGGCGCGAACGGGCGCTGGGGCTGGAACGGGC
>JBBSBK010000024.1:0-39674 GCA_038251315.1 Rhodobacterales bacterium
CCTGGAGAGTCCGAAATTCAGGCCGTTGGTATGAGTGTTGCAAGCCATTGTTGCCGATTGATAACAGGTGTTTGGCGACAACCCCCGCGCGCCGGTCTAAAGGATCGTCGGGGCCATCTGGACACCTTCGGTAATCTCACCGTGGTGTCGCAGACCAGATTGGCGTCGGCGAAACAACGCCCGGCCGCGAACGACCCTTTCTGTCGCATATTGCCAAGACGTGACACCCGTGACAGGTCCAGATCACCGCAATAACCCGCCCCAAAGGCCTCCCATGATCGCCCCCCGTGCACCGCTGTATCTGACCCACGCCCCGGTGCCTCGCGTCGAGGATTTCGCCCTACTTTCGGCGCTCGAGGCGGGAGTGCGCGGCATCCTTCTGTCGGTCATGCCGCTGGTGATCTACCGGGCCTATGGCGATGCCGCCAAGGTCAGCCAGATCTATTTCCTGGTCGGCATTGCCTCGCTGTTCTGCGGCCTGATGGTGCCCTGGCTGACCCGCTGGATCGCCCGGCGCTGGATGTTCACCATTGCGGGATCGCTCTACCTTGTCGGCTCTTCGGTGGCGATCTTCGGGCCGACCGAATTCAAGGCGCTGGCGCTGCTGACCAATGCCGTCGGGACGGTCACGTTTTCGGTGTGCCTTGCTGCCTACATTCTGGACTACATCAGCCGGAGCGAGCTGGGGCGCAACGAATCCACCCGCATGGTCTATAGTGCCCTGTCGTGGTCGATCGGCCCGATCGTGGGCGTCTTCCTGCTGAACTGGTGGGAACCGGCCCCCTTTATCGTCGCCAGTCTCTTTGCACTCGCCCTGATCGGGGCGTTCTGGAAACTGCGCCTCGGCAACGGCAAGCAGATTGCCCGCGCCCGCGGCCCAGCGCCGAATCCGCTGGCCTTTCTGGGCCGATTCCTGTCCCAGCCCCGGCTCATCGCAGGCTGGCTGTTCGCAGTGATCCGATCCTGCGGCTGGTGGGTCTATGTCGTCTACTTACCGATCTACTGCATCGAGAACGGTCTGGGCGAAACCGTCGGAGCGCTGGCCGTTTCAGTTTCCAACACCCTGCTGTTCACGACGCCCCTCATGTTGCGTCTGGTCCGCCGGGCAGGGGTGCGCAGATCGGTCTCGGTAACTTTTGCACTGACCGGCGTCCTGTTGATGACCGGCTGGATCGCGGCACCGTTTCCCTGGGTGGTCTACGGAGCCCTCATGCTGTCGTCGGTCATGCTGGTCATGCTCGACGTCTGCGGCAGTCTTCCGTTCCTGATGGCCGTAAAACCGTCCGAACGCACAGAGATGGCCGCCGTCTATTCCAGTTTTCGCGACGTGTCGGGCATCGTGACCCCGGCAACCGCTTGGGCGGTGCTGCTGGTGTCGCCGGTGGCCGGGGTATTCGCCGCCTGCGGCCTTGGCATGTTCGCCGCGGCGATGATCGCCACCCGCCTGCACCCGCGACTGGGCGCCCCCCGTACCAGTGGCCAGTTGTCAGCCGCGCCAGCTGAATAGTCCACTTTACGCATGGGCACCACCTGTGCCAGACTTGCGCCAGACGCACATTTTGGACCTTTTCACATGTTGACATTTTTCGCCTTCACGCTTGCCATCAGTCTGCCTCAAAACTTGACCCCCACGGAGCATGATGCAGACCGGATCTGGCGGGCCGACTTTGCCACGCCGGTCGTCCGCGTGGTGCCTTTGGCGCCCGATTTCGAGATCATCTACCGGTCGGGCCTGACCCTGCCCGAGGATGTGCAAGCGGCTTTCGATACAGAGTTCGCGACAGGGCCTTATTTCGGGGCCTTCGCCATCGCCAAAGATTTCTCTTACGGCTACGTCGCCGGTACCAACGACCGCGCCGCTGCCATCGAAATCGCCAAGCGCCAATGTGCCCTTCAGGCGCCGGCTACATCGCCCAACTGCATCATCTATGCCGAAGCCCTGCCGGTTGGCTATGTCGACATCGGCCCCGGTGATCTGGTGTTGTCCCCCGACGCGGCAACCCTGTTCCAGAATCCCGGCAATCGCGGAAAATCCCGTGCCATGGCGGCCAGCGCCGACGGTGCCTATTCGATGGTCTGGGATCATGCCACCCAAGCGGAGGCCGATGCCGCCGCGGTGGCGGACTGTGAACAATATCGAACGTCCGACCTGGACGGGCTCAGCCCGATGCCCTGCCGGGTGTTGCCGGGCCTCCCATAGAAAAGCTCAGGTTCATTCCAGCAACCGACGCGCAATCACCTGCGCCTGAATTTCCGCCGCCCCCTCGAAAATGTTCAGGATGCGGGCGTCGCACAGGATCCGGCTGATCTTGTATTCCAGCGCAAACCCGTTGCCGCCATGAATCTGCAGCCCATTGTCGGCGGCGGCCCATGCGACACGTGCCCCCAGCAGTTTGGCCATCCCGGCCTCGAGGTCGCAGCGGCGTCCGGCATCCTTTTCACGGGCCGAGAAACAGGTCAGTTGCCGCGCAACCATGATTTCCACGGCCATCATCGCCAGCTTGCCGGCCACGCGCGGAAACGCGATCAGCGTCTTGCCGAATTGCCTGCGATCCTGCGCATACTGCATCGCCACATCCAGCGCCGATTGGGCCACACCCACGGCGCGGGCGGCGGTCTGGATGCGGGCGGACTCGAAGGTTTGCATTAACTGCTTGAATCCCTTGCCGGTCTCGCCCCCCAGCAGGTTGTCGCCGCTGACCTTGAAGTCGTCGAACGCCAGTTCGTATTCCTTCATCCCGCGATAGCCCAGCACCCCGATCTCGCCTCCGGTCATGCCTTCCGTCGGAAACGGGTCGGCATCGGTGCCGGGAGTCTTTTCGGCCAGAAACATCGACAGGCCGCGATAGTCGGTCGTGTCAGGGTCGGTCCGGGCCAGCAATGTCATCACATGGCTACGGGCAGCATGGGTAATCCACGTCTTGTTGCCGGTCACGCGCCAGTCGTCGCCATCGCACACAGCACGGGTGCGCAACGATCCAAGATCAGACCCGGTATTGGGTTCGGTGAATACGGCGGTCGGCAGGGTTTCCCCTGACGCCAACCTTGGCAGCCACTTTTGCTTTTGTGCCTCGGTGCCGCCGCACAGGATCAGTTCGGCCGCAATTTCGCTGCGTGTGCCCAGCGACCCGACGCCGATATAGCCGCGCGACAATTCCTCGGACACGACGACCATGCTGGATTTGGACAGACCGAACCCGCCGTATTCTTCGGGGATTGTCAGGCCAAAGACGCCCATTTCGGCCAGTGCATCGATCACCTCCATCGGAATCAATTCATCATTCAGGTGCCAGCCGTGGGCGTGGGGTTCGATCTGTTCGGTCGAAAACCGCCGGAACTGTTCGCGGATCATCTCAAGCTCGGGGTCAAGACCGCAGTTGCCCACCGTAATCCGCGCTGCCTGTTCCTGCATCAGGGCGACAAGGCGGGCGCGGGCGGCCTGGGTGTTGCCCGCGCTGCAAACGATCGTGACAGCCGCGGTCATCAGACCCCGCTGCGCGTCCTGATCCAGTCCGATGTCCTGCAGTCGCACGATCTCGCCCTGCGACATCGGGATACCGCCAGAAATCTGCGATAGGTATTCGCCGAACGCGATCTGATGGATGAGTTGCTCGACCTCGCCGAACGCACCCTGCGCCTGCAACCGTTCGGCCCAGTCCTGCATCTGGCGCAGGCTTTCGGCGTAGGTGGCCAGCCAGGCAAGGCCATGCGCGGCGGTCTGGTGCGTCTCGATCAAGGCAGCCGACACCCGGCCATTGGCCGTCACCAACCGGCGGACCGTGTCGGTCGCCAGAATCAAAACAGTGTCGACGGCAGGCAAGGCAGCTGCGGTCAAACCCAACAGATCCGGCACCACGGGGTTTTGGGTCAGCGGCAGTTCCTGTCCGTCATGCGGCATCGGGTGCTCCTCTTGTTATGCACATGCAGCACTAGGCAATTTGCATCCGCAGCGCAATATTCATCCAATATCTTACCATACAGAGCACGTAAATGTCGCACCCGATTTCGGCTGCGCCGCACCCTGCCTCGCGTTAGTCAGGCCCATGGACGCGCTCTTTCCCCAGATCGACCTGCACATTCTGGCGCTTGCCACCTTGATCACCCTGCTGGCCGGGGTGGTCAAGGGTGTCGTCGGGTTCGCCATGCCGATGGTGATGATTTCCGGCCTGACCCTGATCCTTCCGCCCGAGGTGGCGCTGGCCGCCCTGATCCTGCCAACGCTGGTGGCGAATCTGGCGCAGGCGCTGCGGCAGGGGCCGCGACCGGCGCTGGCATCCGTTCTCGACTTTCGCCTGTTCATCGCTGCCTGCCTGATCTTCCTGCTGATCAGCGCCCAATTGGTGCGCACCTTGCCACAGTCGGCGATGTTCCTGCTGATCGGCGGTCCGGTGGTGGCCTTTGCCCTGCTGCAACTCAGCGGCTGGAAGGGGCATCTGGCGCGGCGCTCGCCGCCGCTCGAAATCGTCATCGGCGGGTTTGCGGGGTTTGTCGGCGGGATCTCGGGCGTCTGGGGGCCGCCGCTGGTGGCCTATCTGACCGCCATCGGCACCCCCAAGGTCGATCACTTGCGTGCCCAAGGGGTAATCTATGCCATTTGTTCCATCGCCCTGTTCGGGGCGCATCTGCAATCGGGAGTCCTGCGCACCGGCACCGCGCCGCTGTCGGGGCTGATGATCCTGCCGGCGATGATCGGAATGGCAATCGGTCTGCGGATCCACGACAGGTTCGACCAATCGACGTTCCGGCGCGCCACGCTGTTCGTGCTGCTGATCGCCGGCCTCAACCTTGTGCGGCGCGGCCTGTTCTGACTCTCCCAGCTTCTTTTGGCAAAAGATACTCCGGGCGGCGCCGCGCCGCGCCGGGGGGCAGCGCCCCCTACGACAGCAGGTTCTCGAACCCGCAGACTGTGGCCAGCTGCGGCACTGTTTGCGGCGCCACCACCTCGAATTCCACATGCAGGATGACGTTGCCCTGCTGCGCTGCTTCGATGGTCCAGGGCCCCTGCACCAGTTCGTAGTCGAAATCGAACTGATACAGGATCAGCGACAGGGCGGAGCCCGAGATGGCAGTGGGATAGGTCTGCCGGGTGATGCCCGCGTTGCCCATCGGCGGGTGGGAGACGGTGACGGTGACGTCATACAGGTCGGCACCGCCCGCCACCTGCGCCTTGACGCCGAACCCGATACCCAGAACGGCAGGCACCTGCCGCCCGTTCGAGATGAATTGCGGGTCGCCCTCAACGATGTTGGTCACACCGGCGACCGTGTCGGGGGCAGGGTTTGTGCCGATGACCAACGGAGCGCAGATGATCCCCGCCTTCATCGCCTGAACTGACGGGCTCATCTGATCGCCGGGGGCAGCTATTGCCTGCCCTGCAAGCAGGACGAAAACAAGGGTAGCAAAACGCAGCATCAGGTCCTCCGGGGAACTTGTGTTGCGTGAAACCTAGCCGATTGCGGCTGCTTTTACATCCTCGTCGATGAACGGGACGTATTTTTCAAAATTGGCGGCAAACATGTCGACCAGCTTGCGGGCCTGCGTGTCGTAGGCCGTCGGATCACGCCATGTGTCGCGCGGGTTCAGCAACCCGGCATCGACCCCGTCGACCGCTACCGGCACGTCGAAACCGAAATAGGGATCCTTGCGGAACGTTGCCTCGATCAGCGTGCCGTCGAGCGCGGAGGCAAGCAGCGCCCGCGTCGCCTTGATCGGCATCCGGCTGCCGGTGCCATAGGCCCCGCCGGTCCAGCCGTTGTTGACCAGCCAGCAGGTCGCGCCGTGGCTGGCGATCTTGCGGCGCAGCAGGTTGCCGTAAACCTCGGGGCGGCGCGGCATGAACGGTGCCCCAAAGCAGGTTGAAAACGTCGGCTGCGGTTCGGTCACGCCGCGTTCAGTGCCGGCCACCTTGGCGGTGAACCCCGACAGGAAATGATACATCGCCTGTGCCGGGGTCAGCCGCGCGATGGGGGGCAGCACGCCGAAGGCGTCGCAGGTCAGCATGATGATGTTCTTGGGGTGACCGCCCAGTGCCGTATCTGATGCGTTGGGAATATAGTGCAGCGGATAGGCGCAGCGCATGTTCGCCGTCAGGCTGTCATCGTCGAAATCAAGCTCCTTTGTTACCGGATCATAGACCATGTTTTCAATGACAGTGCCGGGCATCTGCGTCGTCGCGTAGATGTCGGGTTCGGCCTCGGCTGACAGGTTGATTGTCTTGGCGTAACACCCGCCTTCGAAATTGAAGGTGCCCCGATCCGACCAGCCGTGTTCATCGTCGCCGATCAGGATGCGCGTCGGGTCGGCCGACAGGGTCGTCTTGCCGGTGCCCGACAGGCCAAAAAAGATCGCCGTGTCGACAGGGTTGCCGGGGGCGTGATTCGCGCTGCAATGCATCGGCATGATACCCTTTTCGGGCAGCAGGTAGTTCAGCAGGGTAAAAACCGATTTCTTGTTCTCGCCGGCATATTCCGTCCCGCCGATCAGGATCAGCTTGCGGTCGAAGTTCAGCGCGATGACAGTTTCGGACCGGCAGCCGTGACGTTCCGGGTCGGCCTTGAAGGTGGGGCAGTTGATGATCGTGAAATCAGGCGTGAAGGTGTCGAGTTCGACGTCAGCCGGGCGGCGCAGCATGTGGCGAATGAACAGCCCGTGCCATGCCAGTTCTGTCACCATCCGCACGTCCAGCCGGTGCGCCGGATCAGCCCCTCCGAACAGGTCCTGCACGAAATAGTCGCGGCCCTGCATGTGTGCCGTCATGTCGGCATAAAGGCGGTCGAAGGCGTCCACGTCCATCGGCGGGTTGTTTTCCCACCAAATCGTGTTTTCGGTGGCGGGTGTGCGCACCACGAATTTGTCCTTGGGGCTGCGCCCGGTGTGTTTTCCGGTGCTGACCAGCAGCGTGCCGCCCTGCCCCAGAATCCCTTCGCCCCGCGCGACGGCCATCGCGGTCAGGTCTTCGGCGGACTGGTTGTAATGGACTTCGGCCAGCCCCGTGATGCCCTGATCGCCAAGTTTCATCGTCGGATTGACCTTGCCGTGGTCCATTGTTTCGCTCCTTGATTGCCGGGTTCGGTGCCCGTCTCGCCCATCTAGCACCATGAATTCCGGGGCGAACAGGGTCAGGCGGCGACGTTAGCGCAACCAAATGCCTGTTAGCGCAACCAAAGCGAAACCGCGCCGCCCGGGCCCGATGACCTTGCCGCACGATCAGGCAATTTAGCCATTGATTACGAATTTTGCGGGCAAATAGGACACGCCCCATAAACTGATTCGCAGTTTGGGATTGATTCGGCCTGCCGAAACAGGGACATACTTGGACAAAAGCAGGCAATAACAAATGAGCAGTAGGGAAAACCCCATGTCAAAGATCGCACTTGTCGACGACGATCGGAATATTCTGACGTCCGTTGCCATGACTCTCGAGGCCGAAGGGTTCGAGGTCGATACCTATCACGACGGCCAGACTGCGCTGGATGCGTTCAACAAACGCATGCCTGATATGGCCGTACTCGACATCAAGATGCCGCGGATGGACGGGATGGACCTGTTGCAGCGGTTGCGGCAGAAATCGGCAATGCCAGTGATCTTTCTGACCTCGAAAGACGACGAGATCGACGAGGTACTGGGCCTGCGGATGGGCGCCGACGATTACGTCAAAAAGCCGTTCAGCCAGCGCCTGCTGGTCGAACGTATCCGGGCCCTGCTGCGTCGCCAAGAGGCGATCTCGGGCGAGGTCATGGAAGACACCGAAGAAAACAAGGTCATGAACCGCGGCCAGCTGACGATGGACCCGCTGCGCCACGCGGTCAAATGGAAGGGCAATGACGTGTCCCTGACCGTCACCGAATTCCTGCTGTTGCAGGCCCTTGCCCAGCGCCCCGGCTTCGTCAAATCGCGCGATCAATTGATGGATGTCGCCTATGACGATCAGGTCTATGTCGACGACCGCACCATCGACAGCCACATCAAACGCCTGCGCAAAAAGATGCGTACTGCCGACGACGATTTCAATGCGATCGAAACGCTGTATGGTATCGGGTATCGTTACAACGAAGAATAAGCGATGACAGCACAGCCCAAGGTCGACATCCACGATCTGCAATCGGTCCGACGGGCCGGTGCGGCGAAAGGTGACGTGGTGCTGGGCGACGATTGGGTGGCTCCCGACCCCAGTGCCGACAAGGACCTGCTGGATCAACGGCGCAAACGCGGACTGGTCAAGCTGAACCGGTCGCCGCTGGCGCGCAAGATCATCACGTTCAATCTTTTGGCGATCATCGTCCTGGTCGCCGGGGTTCTGTATATGAACCCCTCGCGCGATAATCTGGCCTATCAACGCGCCAGCGGTCTGGTGAACGAGGCCGAACTGATCGCCGATGTGTTCGAGGCGGGGTTACCCGCCACCGCGCCGGTCAATCTGGTCAGCGGCGACGGTATCGACGCCGCCGCCACACTCGCAGGGCTCGACCTGCGCGGTGGGATCGAGGTTTTCGTGTTCGACCCTTCCGAAGTGCTGGTGGCGCAAAAGTCCGGCACCCTGACAGCGGACAGAATCGATGGCCTGGCTCTGGACGACGGCGGCACTATCATCACCGATTTCCTGAATGCGATCTGGGATGGGCTGGCCGGGGTTCTGTCACCCACCCGCACCACCCCCGCCGCTGCCGATGCCGAAACCGAGGCGCGCACGAACGTCGCCAAGGCGCTGCGCGATGGTACCCAGGTTCTGTCGCCCACGGACGCGCAGGGGCGCGCCAGTTTCATCGTATCGACCCCGATCATGAAAGGTGACTCCGCCATCGGCGTCGTGTCGATCATGAGCGCGGCGGGTGAATTGGACGCGCTGGTCCGCCGCGAACGCGAAATGGTGCTGCAGATGCTGGTCATCGGCGTGCTGGTGTCGATCGGTCTCAGCCTTGTTCTGGCATCGACCATCGCCAACCCACTGTCCGATCTTGCCGCCGCCGCCGAACTTGGGCGCGACCGCAACGCCCGCAAGATGTCGCCCAGTCGCATCCGTATCCCCGACCTGACCGCCCGCCCCGACGAGATCGGGCGTCTGTCCGCCGCTCTGCGCGGCATGGTCGCGGCCCTGTATGAACGGATCGAAGGCAACGAACAGTTCGCGGCGGACGTGGCACACGAGATCAAGAACCCGCTCGCCTCGCTGCGGTCAGCGGTCGGCACCATGCGCGTTGCCAAACGCGACGATCAGCGCGAAAAACTTTTGCAAGTGATCGAACACGACGTCCGCCGCCTTGACCGGCTGGTCAGCGACATTTCCAATGCCTCACGGCTGGACAGCGAGCTGGTCAAGGAAGAAGAACAAGAATTCAACCTTCTGATCATGCTGGGTAATATCAACGAATACCTAGGCAACGAGGCGCAGGGCAAAGGTATCGAATACATTGCCGACCTGCCCGCCGACCCGATCATGGTGCATGGGCTTGAAGGACGTTTGGCACAGGTGTTCGTCAACCTCATCACCAACGCGATTTCGTTCTGTCAGGACGGCGACGCGATCCGGGTCTGGGCCCGCAAGCGCGAAAACCGGGTGCTGATCGTGGTCGAGGATACCGGCCCCGGCATCCCCGATCAGGCCCTGACCAAGGTGTTCAAACGGTTCTATTCGGAACGACCCGAGGGGCAGTTCGGCAATAACTCGGGCCTTGGCCTTGCCATTTCGAAGCAGATCGTCGAGGCGCATGGCGGTGTCATCTGGGCCGAGAACATCCGCCCGACTGAGGCTGACCTGACATCGGACCCGCTGGGTGCGCGGTTCGTCGTCGGCCTGCCGATTTGATCGGGGGCGGGACGTGCGATGTCGGCCCCGCTTGTCCTTCATGCCACCTGCGTTGCCTTAGGTGATCGTGCCGTCGTGATCACCGGCGCGTCCGGCAGGGGCAAATCTGCGTTGGGGTTAGGCCTGATGTCACTGGGCTGCACCCTTGTCGCCGATGACCGCACCGAACTGACTGCCGAGACCAGCACTCTGATTGCCCGTTGCCCCTTGGCGCTGCAAGGACTGATCGAAGCCCGCGGCGTCGGCATTTTGCGCGCCGACACGATCGCGCACGCCACTGTTGCCCTTTCGGTCGATCTGGACCAGACTGAAACCGACCGGTTTCCGCCGCAACGCAGCGTCACTTGGCTGAACCTATCCATCCCCCTTTTACACAAGGTCGAGAGTGCCCATTTTGCCGCCGCAATCCTGCAATATCTAAGGGCAGGACGGAGACCGTGAATGCACCCTGACACCGACACCAAACAGCGCATCGTGCTGGTCACCGGCCCTTCTGGTGCCGGGCGGTCGACGGCGATCAACGCGCTCGAGGATCAGGGGTTCGAGGTGATCGACAATCTGCCGCTGTCGCTCCTCGACCACTTGCTTGCAGGCCCGGCTATCGGTCGCCCTCTCGCGCTTGGCCTTGATGTGCGTAATCGCGACTTTGGCGTCGACGCCCTGATCGCCGCCATCGACCGGTTGACGACGGCCAACACTGTGGCTCTCCAGGTGCTTTACATCGACTGTCCCGAAGACGAACTGGTGCGCCGCTATTCCGAGACCCGGCGCAGGCACCCTCTCGCCCCGGCCGAGCCGCCGGTGCAGGGCATCCAGCGCGAACGCGATCTGCTGGTGCCGATCCGGGCGCGGGCCGATTTCCTGATCGACACCGGCGGGATGACCCCGCACGATCTGCGCGCCGAACTGGAAACCTGGTTTGCCACCGACGGCGCGGGGCTGATGGGCGTGTCGGTGCAGTCGTTTTCCTACAAACGCGGGCTTCCCCGGGGTCTGGACATCGTGATGGATTGCCGGTTTCTGCGCAAACCACATTGGGACTCCGGCCGGCGCGCGTTTAACGGCCTTGACCCTGCGGTCGATGCACATGTCGCCGACGATCCACTGTTCGATGCTTTCTTTGACGGGCTGGTCGCGCAGATCCTGCTGCTGCTCCCCGCCTTCAAGGCCGAGGGCAAATCGCATCTGGCGATCGGGCTGGGGTGTACCGGCGGGCAACACCGTTCGGTCGCCGTGACCGAGCGACTGGCCAAGGCCCTTGCGGCGGCAGGGTGGCAGGTGTCTAAACGCCATCGGGAATTGGAGCGGCAGACCGGGACGGTTGCAGCGGCAAAACAGGGACTGGGCGCGTGATCGGCATTGTGATCGTGGCACATGGCGGGCTGGCAAGGGAATACCTTGCCGCGGTCGAACACGTGGTCGGCCCGCAATCGGGCATTACCGCCATCGCCATCACCCCCGAAGACGACCGCGCCTCTAAACAGACCGAGATTTGCAATGCCGCCGACGCTGTCGACACCGGCGCGGGCGTGGTGATCGTGACCGACATCTTTGGCGGATCGCCGTCGAACCTGTCGTTGCGCGCCTGCAGCCTGCAGAACCGGCGCATCGTCTATGGGATGAACCTGCCGCTGCTCATCAAGCTGGCGAAATCGCGTAGCAAATCGGTGCCAGATGCGGTCGAAGCGGCAATTGCCGCCGGGCGCAAATATATCAACTGCCATACGGTCGGTCTGGTGGCCGAGTGACGACGCGGCGGTTAAAGATCGTCAACATCAAGGGTCTGCACGCCCGCGCGTCGGCCAAGCTGGTCGAAGTGGTCGAGGCGCACGACGCCCAGGCGACAGTCCGCAAGGACGGGCTGGATGCCGGCGGCGACAGCATCATGGGGCTTTTGATGTTGGCAGCCAGCAAGGGAAGCTTTATTGAGGTCGAAACGAGGGGCCCCGCCGCCGAGGCCCTTGCAGATGCGATCACGGCCCTTGTTGCTGACAAGTTCGGCGAGGGCGATTAGGGGCGCAAGCAACCCTGAGTGAGACGATAAAGGATGCAGGTTTGACCGACACGATTCAGGACATGTCGCGGCGAGCCACGCCGCCGGACGCGCCTAAGGTCTATGACCGGCGCAGCCTGACCTATTCCAACACCTTCGACAGTTCGCTCAAACGACTGTTCATCCGCGCCATCGAGGTGCTGACTGCAAAAAAGCGGATCGTACGGCGGATTCGCCAGTTCGAACTTTTGGGTGCGCCAACCGGTCAGGCGTTCTGGCCGGCGACGATGAAGGTGATGGGCATCGACCTGCGCACGCCCCAGACGCAACTGGCCAACATCCCGGCGACCGGCCCGGTCATTCTGGTCGCCAACCATCCGCACGGGCTGGTCGACGGGATGATTCTGGCCGATCTGATCGGACGCCGGCGGAACGACTACCGCATCCTGACTCGCAGCCTGCTGACCGGGATCGACCAGAGTGCGGCCACCTACATGATCCCGGTGCCGTTCCCGCACGAACCCGACGCCCAGCGCAAGATGGTCGAGATGCGCGCGACCGCGATGGCGCATTTGAAAAACGGCGGGCTGGTGGCGATATTCCCATCCGGCGTCGTCGCCACTTCCGAAACCATGTTCGGGCCCGCGATCGAGGCCGAGTGGAATTTGTTCACCGCCAAGATGATCCGCACCTCCGGCGCAACCGTGGTGCCATGCAAGTTTCAGGGATCGAATTCGCGCTGGTATCAGATCGCAAACCGGATTTCCCCGGCAATCCGGCAGGGCCTGCTGCTTTACGAGGTGGTACATTCGTTCGACACACCGCAGGCCCCGGTGATCGGTGCCCCGATTCCCCCCGAGGCGATGGCCGAACGGGCCAAGGATCAGCGGGCTTTCATGACCTGGCTGCGGGACAGGACGCTGGCGCTTGGCTAGCACAGTTCAGAATTAGCGCGTCGGCACCGGTTCGTCGCCGCGATAATCGTAGAACCCGCGTTTCGCTTTGCGGCCCAGCCACCCGGCCTCGACATATTTGGTCAGCAGCGGACAGGGCCGGTATTTGGTATCGGCCAGCCCGTCATGCAGCACGTTCATGATCGCAAGGCAGGTGTCCAGCCCGATGAAATCGGCCAGTTCCAGCGGCCCCATCGGGTGATTGGCCCCCAATCGCAGTGAGGTGTCGATGGATTTGACCGATCCGACACCTTCGTAAAGCGTGTAGATCGCCTCGTTGATCATCGGCATCAGGATGCGGTTGACGATAAAGCCGGGAAAATCCTCGGCTGCGGTCGATGTTTTGCCCAGTTTGGCCACGACCTCCTGACAGGCGGTAAACGTCGGCTCGTCCGTGGCGATCCCGCGGATTAGTTCGACGAGTTGCATGATCGGCACCGGGTTCATGAAATGAAACCCCATGAATTTTTCCGGCCGGTCGGTGCGCGCCGCCAGCCGCGTGATCGAAATTGACGAGGTGTTCGAGGTCAGGATCGTGTCGGGTTTCAGATGCGGCACGAGATCTTCGAAAATGGCGATCTTGACGGTTTCACGTTCGGTCGCTGCCTCGATGATCAGGTCGCTTTTGCCCAGATCGGTCAGGGTCGGGGTGGTCGAAATGCGCGCCATTGCTGCCACCTTGGCATCGGCCTTGATGAGATCGCGGCTGACTTGCCGGTCAAGGTTCCGCCCGATCAGGGCCACCCCTGCATCCAGTGCGTCCTGACTGATGTCGGTCATCAGCACGTCATATCCGGCCAGCGCAAAGACATGCGCAATCCCGTTGCCCATCTGCCCGGCGCCGACGATGCCTACCTTTTCGATGCCCATGCACGCTGCGCCCTTGTATTGACCCCGGCCATCATAGGCCTGCGAAGGCCGGGCTATCAAGGCGCCGGGATCGTTAAAATGCGCTTCAAAGTCCGGCCTTATCCTTTTGGCAATGCCTGTCGGTGATTCTGTCTGACGGTGAGTGAACTGAACTAGTGGCGGGAAAACATGAAACACGACACGCTTGAACAAGCGGGGCTATCGTATGCCCCGTGTCATTACGGGATGAGCCGGAACAGCTTTCGCGGGCCGCGCCGGCCCCTTGATAAGCCCTATATCGCGGTGATCGGGGGCACCAACACCTATGGCAAATACATCGAACGCCCTTATCCATCGCTGCTGGAAAAGGCGATAGGCAAGCCTTGCGTCAACTTTGGCCTGGTCAACGCCAGCGTCGATGCCTTTATCCACGATCCGACCATCGTCGCGGCGGCGCATGATGCCGATCTGACCGTGGTGCAGATCATGGGCGCGCAAAACCTGTCGAACCGGTTCTACAAGGTGCATCCGCGCCGCAATGACCGGTTTCTGGGGGCATCCACCGTGCTGCGGGCGATTTACGACGATGTCGATTTCGCCGATTTCAACTTTACCCGGCACATGCTGGGGGCCTTGTACAAACGCAGCCCTGACCGGTTCGAGATTCTGCGCGAGGAATTGCAGGCGGCGTGGATCGCCCGCATGTCCAGCGTATTGCAGCAAATCGGCCCGCGTGTGGTGCTGATGTGGCTGTCAGACGCGCCTTTGACCGACGATCATTGGGCACATCGGCCACAACCGTTTCGTGCCGATCCGATGTTCGTCAGCCGGGCAATGGTCGAACAGATACGTCACCGGGTGATCGACCTGATCGAGGTTGAACCGACCGCCGCCGCACGGGTCCAAGGCACCAAGGGGATGATCTATCCGCTGCTGCACGCCGATGCCGCCGCCGAGGTGCTGAGTGTGGCGACGCATTACGAGGCCGCCGATCAACTGGTGCCGGTGCTGCGCCGCGCATTGGCATCGCTGCCCGAATGAACCGACAAAGGGCCCGTGCGATGCGGGCCCTTTGTTCTGTCATCGCAATTTTTCAGAGCTTGCCGACAAGCTCCGGCACCGCCGTGAACAAGTCCGCGACCAAACCAAAATCGGCGACCTGAAAGATCGGCGCCTCTTCGTCCTTGTTAATCGCGACGATGACTTTGCTGTCTTTCATGCCCGCAAGGTGCTGGATAGCGCCCGAGATGCCGACGGCGACATACAGATCGGGTGCCACAACCTTGCCGGTCTGTCCAACCTGCCAGTCGTTGGGCGCATAGCCCGAATCGACCGCCGCGCGGGATGCCCCGACAGCCGCGCCCAATTTGTCGGCCAGCGATTCGATCAGCGCGAAATCGTCCTTTGACCCGACCCCGCGCCCACCCGACACCACAATGCCAGCACTGGTCAGTTCAGGACGGTCGGACGCCGCAACCTTGTCTTCGACCCAAGACGAAAGCCCCGGATTTTCACCCTTGGCGATGGATTCGACAGGGGCCGACCCGCCATTGCCTGCGGCATCGAACGCCGAAAACCGCACTGACACGACCTTTTTTGTGTCCGACGATTTCACCGTCTGGATGGCGTTGCCCGCATAGATGGGCCGCTCGAACGTATCACTATCGACGATCCCCGACACATCGGTGATCACCATGACATCCAGCAACGCAGCGACGCGCGGCAGGATGTTTTTGGCATCCGTGGTCGCGGGCGCGACGATGTGGTCATAATCGCCTGCCAACGACGCGATCAGAGCGGCGGCAGGTTCAGCAAGGCGATGGCCATACAACGCATCCTCGGCGACCAGCACCTTTTTCACGCCGTCGATGGTCGCGGCTTCTTTCGCCGCAGCCGACGCCTTCGCTCCGCAAGCCAGCACGGTCACATCGCCCAAGGATTGGACCGCAGCCACGGTTTTCGCGGTCGCATCCATCGACAGGGCGCCATCGGTAATTTCCGCCAGAACAAGAACAGCCATCAGATGACCCCCGCTTCTTTAAGTTTTTCGACCAGTTCATCGACCGACTTGACGATGACGCCCGCTTTGCGGGTGTCCGGTTCGGATGTTTTCACGATCTTCAGGCGCGGGGTGACATCGACGCCGTAATCGGCGGGCGTCTTTTCATCCAACTGCTTTTTCTTGGCCTTCATGATGTTGGGCAGCGACGCATAACGCGGTTCGTTCAGCCGCAGATCGACCGACACGATGGTCGGCATCGTCACCTCGATGGTCTGCAACCCGCCGTCGACTTCGCGGGTCACGCGGGCCTTGTCGCCTTCGATATCGAGCGATGATGCAAAGGTGGCTTGGCTCCACCCCAGCAGCGCCGAAAGCATCTGTCCGGTGGCGTTCATGTCGTTGTCGATCGCCTGCTTGCCGCACAGAACCAGCCCAGGCGCTTCGTCCTTGACCACGGCGGCCAGCAGTTTCGCCACGGCCAGCGGTTCGATGTCGGTATGGACGTCGTCGGTGGCGATAATCAGAATGGCCCGGTCTGCCCCCATCGCCAGTGCCGTGCGCAGGGTTTCCTGGTTCTGTTTGACGCCGATGGACACCGCGATGACCTCGTCTGCCTTACCGGCTTCTTTAAGGCGGATTGCTTCTTCGACGGCAATCTCGTCGAACGGGTTCATCGACATCTTGACGTTGGCAAGATCGACACCGCTGCCGTCCGCCTTGACGCGAACCTTGACGTTGTAGTCGATCACGCGCTTGACGGGCACAAGAACCTTCATGCGTATTCTCCGTATGCAAATGGGGCGCAATTATCTTGCGGTGATGTAACGCGGGTGGCCCGCGGAAAATAGTGCAAAATCGACGCGGGGCGGACCGTGGACGCCACGTTGGGGTGATTTACGCCCCGGTCCGCCGTTTGCCCGCTGCTTGTGTCGTTGCGTCCCATCCCCTATCTGAAGGCAATCATGGCTAAGGAACCGCAGAACAAGAACTACAAGGTCGTCGCCGAAAACCGGCGCGCGCGGTATGATTATGCCATCGAGGACGACATCGAGGTCGGTATCATGCTGCTGGGGTCCGAGGTGAAATCGCTGCGCACCGGCCAGTCGAACATCGCCGAAAGCTATGCGAGTGTCGAAGACGGTGAATTGTGGCTGACCAACGCCTATATCGCCCGCTACGACCCGGCCAAGACCTGGGGCCACGAAGAACGCCGTCGGCGCAAGCTGTTGGTGCGTAAAAAGGAACTTGCCCGCCTTTGGAATGCCACCCGTCGCGAGGGCATGACCATCGTGCCGCTGGTGATGTATTTCAACGACCGGGGTTTGGTGAAACTCAAGATCGCGACCGGTAAAGGTAAAAAGAACCACGACAAGCGGGCGACCGACGCCAAACGCGACTGGGATCGCCAGAAACAGCGACTGCTGCGGCACGGCGATTAGGGCGGGAACGATGGCCCGAACGCGGGTGAGCGCGCGCGAATTTGGCCTCTGTCCGTGGCCCCTTTCTCTGGCCCTTGTCAGCTTGCAGCCCACGCGATAGTCACGATCGAACGTGCGCGGGGGCGGTAACATGGCATTGCAGGACGATCCCAAGACCCTTGTCAGCACCGATTGGCTGGCTGCCCACTTGAAAGACCCCGATCTGCGGATCCTTGATGCGTCCTGGCATCTGCCCGACATGGGCCGCGACCCGCAGGCCGAATACGCCGCGGCCCACATCCCCGGTGCGCGGTTTTTCGACATTGACGAGATCAGCGACCACCGGTCTGACTTGCCCCATATGGCCCCGCCGCCTGAAAAATTCATGTCGCGGATGCGGGCAATGGGGGTCGGCGACGGGCATCAGGTCGTGGTTTATGACGGCATGGGGCTGTTTTCGGCCGCCCGTGTCTGGTGGCTGTTCCGGCTGATGGGCAAGACCGAAGTTGCCGTGCTGGATGGCGGATTGCCGAAATGGCAAGCCGAGGGGCGCGAGGTGTCCGACATGCCTCCCGTCGTGCGCGACCGGCACATGACCACCAGCCGCCAGAACCAGTTGGTGCGCGACGTGACCCAAGTGGCCCGCGCCGCCAAGCTGCGCGATCATGTCATCATCGACGCCCGCGCCCCCGCCCGGTTTCGCGGCGAGGCCCCCGAACCGCGCCCCGGTCTGCGGGCCGGGCATATTCCGGGGGCGCGCAACGCATTCTTCCGCGATCTGCTGAACGAAGATGGTACGATGAAACCGGTTGACGATCTGCGCAGGGTGTTCACCGACGCTGGCGTCGACCTGACCCAACCGGTCATCACGACCTGCGGGTCCGGCGTGACTGCCGCGGTCCTCGACCTTGCCCTCGAACGGATCGGGCATCGCAACCACGCCGTTTATGACGGCTCATGGTCCGAATGGGGCATGTATCCCGACCTTCCTCTCGCCACCGGAGACGCCTGATGTTCGATAACCTCAAAGTCCAGCCAGTCGATAAGATCCTGATGCTGATGCAGACCTACAAGGCTGATCCGCGAACCGACAAGATCGACCTTGGCGTCGGCGTCTACAAGGACGCCAGCGGCAACACCCCGGTCATGCGGGCGGTCAAGGCGGCGGAAAAGCGGCTGTATGAAACTCAGGATACCAAGGCCTACGTCGGTCTCGCGGGCGATCCTGCCTTTGCCGATGCAATGATCGGGCTGGTGCTGGGTGATAGCGTCGCGCGTGACCGGGTGGCAGCGGTGGCAACGCCGGGGGGCACGGGCGCAATCCGGCAGGCATTGGAGCTGATCCGGCTTGCGGTGCCGCAGACCACCGTCTGGATGTCCAACCCGACGTGGCCAAACCACCCGTCGATCGTGCGCTACCTCGGCATCGCGTCGGCATACTACCGCTATTTCGATGAAACCACGCGGGGGATCGATTTCACCGGTCTGATGTCTGATCTGGGGCAGGTGGCCAAAGGCGACGTGGTGCTGCTGCACGGATGCTGCCACAACCCGACCGGCGCTAACCCGAACGCCGATCAGTTGGCGCAGGTCATCGCGCTGCTGCAATCGCGGGGTGCCACGCCCTTTGTCGACATCGCCTATCAGGGCTTTGGCGATGGGCTTGACGCCGATGCGCAGGCCACAAGGGCTATCGTGGCAGGTTTCGACGAATGCCTGATCGCGGCCAGTTGTTCCAAGAATTTCGGCCTCTACCGCGAACGCACGGGCATCCTGATGGCCGTCGGGCGGGACGCGGCGCAGGCGAAGCTGACCCAAAGCAACCTGAACTTTCTGAACCGCCAGAACTATTCGTTCCCGCCTGACCATGGGGCGCGGGTCGTCACAATGATCCTGAATGACCCGGAATTGCGGGCCGATTGGGAGGCCGAGTTGGAAGACACCCGCAACGGAATGCTCGCCTTGCGCAAACAACTCGCTGATGAGTTACGCCGCCTGACCAACACGGACCGTTTCGATTTTCTGACCGATCACCGCGGCATGTTTTCGCGCCTTGGGACCAGTCCCGAGATGGTGGAAAAGTTGCGCGCCGACGCAGGGATCTACATGGTCAGCGACAGCCGGATGAACATCGCCGGGTTGAACGCGCAGACCGTGCCAGTTCTGGCGCGGGCAATCGTGGATGCGGGCATCTAGAGGTGCGGCCCTGACGGCTTCACTTTGCGCTAACAAATCCCCCCTCGGTGAATGCCGCAATGCGGTTCTCACCTTTGAGGGTCCACCGTCATCATCCTTTTACACTCCAACGCGGCTGTTTCCGGCCGAACAAGGCGACATGAAAAAAGCCGGGCGCGAACGCCCGGCGGAGTTTCTGAAAGGTCGTTCGGAAGGAATCCGACCGCTCAGCTGTGGTAGGCGGTCTCGCCGTGCGCGCTCAGGTCAAGACCCTGACGTTCATCGTCGGTGCTGACCCGCAGACCGATGGTCATATCCACGATCTTGAAGGCGATGAATGACACCACACCACACCACACGATGGTGATCCCGACAGCCTGTGCCTGGATCAGTGTCTGCCCGGCGATCGAGAAATCCTCGGCCCCCGTACCGCCCAGGCCGGGCGCGGTAAAGATGCCCGTGCCGATGGCGCCGATGATCCCGCCGATGCCGTGGATGCCGAACACGTCAAGGCTGTCGTCGTAACCCATCTTGTTCTTGACCACCGCCACGAAGAAATAGCAGCCGCCCGAGGCGATTGCCCCCAATAAGATCGCACCGACCGGCCCGACCGTGCCGCAGGCCGGGGTGATCGCGACCAGGCCGGCGATCATGCCCGACGCCGCACCCAGCATCGACGCCTTGCCGCGCATCATGCTTTCGATGATGCACCACGCCACAATGGCCCCGGCGGTGGCGACAAAAGTATTGATCATCGCCAGCGTCGCGCCGCCGTTCGCCTCGAGGTTGGACCCGACGTTGAAGCCGAACCAGCCGACCCACAGGATCGCCGCGCCGACCAACGTCAGGGTCATCGAATTCGGGGCCATCATGTCCTTGCCCAGACCAACCCTTTTGCCGATCAGGAGGGAGCCGATCAGGGCGGCGATGCCCGCGTTGATGTGAACAACCGTGCCACCGGCAAAGTCGATCGCACCCATGTTAAAGATCAGGCCCGACGCATCCCAGACCATGTGGGCAATGGGAAAGTAGGAGAAAGTGACCCAAAGCACCGAAAACGCGATGACAGCCGAAAACTTGACCCGTTCGGCAAAAGCCCCGATGATCAGTGCCGGGGTGATCGCGGCAAATGTCATCTGGAACGCGATGAACAGATATTCCGGGATCACCACGCCATCGGTGAATGTCGCCGCCATGCTGTCGGGCGTGACGCCAGCCAGAAACAGCTTGCCCGTGCCGCCCCAGTATGGCGATGTGCTGCCGCCAAACGCGAACGAATAGCCGTAGACGACCCAGATAATCATCACCACGGCACCGATCACCGTGCACTGCATCAGCACCGACAGCATATTCTTGGCGCGCACAAGTCCGCCATAGAACAGCGCCAGACCGGGGATCAGCATCATCAGGACAAGGATCGTCGCGAGCATCATAAACGCAACGTCGCCTTTATCCATCGTTTCAGTCACTTCGACGACCACTTCAACGGCGTCGGTCGTCACCTCTTGCGCCAGTGCGATGACCGGAAGGGTCATCAACGCCGCAACGGCCGGAAGAATTGTGGCTGGTAAAATTCGGTTCAGTTTCATTGTGTTCATTCCCCTTTAGCTGCGATCAGATCGCATCGTCGTTGGTTTCGCCGGTACGCACGCGCAATGCGCTTTCCACATCCAGCGTGAAAATCTTCCCGTCGCCGATCTTGTCGGTCTTGGCGGTGCGGGCGATGGTCGCGACCACCTCTTCGGCCAAGGCGTCGGGCACCACGATCTCGAGCTTGACCTTGGGCACGAAGTTGACCGCATATTCGGCGCCGCGATAGATTTCGGTGTGGCCCGACTGGGCGCCAAAGCCTTTGATTTCCGTCACCATCAGACCGCGCACACCAATGGTGGTCAGTGCCTCGCGGACTTCCTCGAGCTTGAACGGTTTAATTGCCGCAATGATAAGTTTCACTGTCTGTCCTCTCGTCTTTCTGTTCCCCTGCCCCCCCTCGCGGGACGTGACTTCGACAAAAAGGCGGCGATTCCGGGCGGTTCTCAAGCAAATGCTGCGCTTGCAAAGACCGAAATTCTCCGCGAACGCACATTTTTTGCACAAACACTTTTGTTTGCCCGCAAAACGCGCAGATAATAAATCGTCAGGTTTGCAGGTCTTGCCGCTAAACATTCCAGACAGAGCGGGGTATGGTCTGCCAAAAGACGCGCATAAGAACGGGCAGAGCATGGCGGGATCGGGCGGCAGAAGAACCCCTTTGACGGCGGACAAACGCTATGCGGCGGCAGCAGCCAAACCCGCACCGCGCAAGCCGGCTCGCCGCAAGACCCGCGCCCCGGCTCGTCGCCGTGGCCCGCTGGTTATGATTATGGGCCTTTTCGCCTGGGTCTTTCGCCTGATATTCGGTGTCATCTGGCGCGGCGGCGTGGTCGTCGCCCTGATCGTCGGGCTGGCGGTTCTTTATGTGTCGTCCACCCTGCCCCCAATCAGTCAACTGGTCGATGGCCGGGCCCGTGGATCGGTGACCCTGACGGACCGCGACGGCCAGGTGTTCGCCTGGCGCGGCGATCAATACGGCGGGATGATCACCGCCGAAACGGTGTCGGTCCACCTGCGCAACGCCGTCGTGGCAACCGAGGACAAACGGTTTTACCACCACATCGGCATCGATTTTTATGGCACGGCCGCCGCGATGGTCCGCAATGCCCGCGAAAACGGCAATCCGCTGGCCGGGGCGGGCGGGTCGTCGATCCCGCAACAAACCGCCAAACTGCTGTGCTTTGGCGAGGATTTCGACCCCAACGCCGGCCAGACCGAAGCCGAGTACGAGGCAGACTGTCGCCGCACGACGATCTGGCGCAAGGTGCGCGAGGCGGTCTTTGCAGTGGCGATGGAGGTCAAGTATTCCAAGGACGAAATTCTGACCGTCTATCTGAACCGGGCCTATCTGGGAGCCGGTTCGCGCGGGTTCGAGGCGGCGGCACAGCGCTATTTCGGCAAATCCGCCGCCGAAGTCACCCCGGCCGAGGCGGCGATGCTGGCCGGATTGCTGAAGGCGCCGACGACCTTTGCGCCGACCAACAATTTGCAAAGGTCGCGCGACCGGGCCGCCGTCGTCATTAACCTGATGCAGGAGCAAGGCTATCTGTCCGCATCCGCCGCCGCCGAGGCACTGGCCAACCCCGCCCGTCTGTCCGCTGCTGCCGAGGCGCGTGCCGGCGGCTATTTCGCCGATTGGGTGATGGACAGCGGCCCCGAATTCTTTACCCGCAACACCACCGAAGATGTCATCATCCACACGACGCTGGATCCCCGAATCCAGCGGGCGGCCGAGGACGCGTTGACATGGGTATTCGACAACAGGGTGAGTGAGGGGTCCGAGGCGCAGGCAGCCATCGTCGTCATGTCTGCCGACGGTGCGGTGCGCGGAATGGTCGGCGGGCGCGACAGCCAGACCTCGGGCGGGTTCAACCGGGCGACGCAGGCGTCACGTCAGACCGGATCGCTGTTCAAGCCCTTCATCTACGCCGCCGCACTCGATCTCGGGGCGTCGCCCAGCGACATGATCGACGACAGCCCGCTCTGCATGGATATCGCCGGGTCGGGCCGTTGGTGCCCGGAAAACTATGACCGCGAGTTCAAGGGCAATATTACTTTGGCGCAGGCTTTGGCCGAAAGCCGCAACATCCCGGCGGTCCGCCTGTCCGAACGGGTGGGCCGGGAGAACGTGCGCACCATCGCCAGCCTGTTCGGGGTGAAAAGCGAACTCGCCGCCGGCCCGGCGCTGGCGCTGGGGGTGTCTGAAAGCACCTTGCTGGAAATGACCGGAGCCTATGCCGGCATCCTGAACGGCGGGTCGGCGGTGACGCCCTACGGGCTGGTCGATCTGCGTCTGCAAGGTGACGCCGAACCGCTGATGGGCACCGGCGGCGGCATCGGTGAACGGGTGATCCGCGAGGATGCTGCCCGCGAACTGACCTGGATGATGAGCCGGGTCGTCGCCGCAGGTACCGGCCAGCGGGCCCGGATCGACGGCTGGGAACTGGCTGGCAAGTCGGGCACGACCCAAGCGGCGCGGGATGCCTGGTTCATCGGGTTTTCCGCCGATTACGTCACTGGCGTCTGGATGGGATACGACAATAACACGCCCCTGTCAGGGGTGACGGGCGGTGGTCTGCCGGCCGAGATCTGGAAAGAGACGATGATGCGGGTGCTGGACGGGATGACGCCGGTACCCTTGCCGATGCTGCCGCCCCAAGGCGCAGGCAATGGTGGATTTATCGCGGTCGACGCGGGCAGCGAAGGGACGTCAAGCGAAATCGACAGGGCGTTGCAGGAGGCTTTCGGCAATCCGCAGGTGCCCGGTTCCGCGCCGGCGCCGGACATGAGCCCGGATGCGCTGGCAGAACAGGTGCTGCAGCAGGTGATCCAGAACATTCTGAACGGACAGACGAACTGAGACTATTTTTCAGTTGCCTATGGGGCCGGACAGCGGTCGTATTTGAACGCATAGCCGTTCCAGACCATCATGAGACCGTCGTTTTCCTTGGACAGCATCAGCATGGCGCGTTCGGTCCAGTTCGTGTCCTCGCCCGAACAGGCCATCGTGTAAAGGGTCGCGTCCATGTCGACGACATTGACCGGGCGGGTCATCCGGCATTCGACCTCGACCCCGTAGAAAATGCCGCCTTCGATTTTGAGCGATCCACCATCGACGCCGACGTTGGCGCAATCGGCATTGGCGACCTGCCGATAGGTGCCGTCATAGGCATCCGCCGCGGCCAGCGCCGGGACCAGCGCCAGCACTGTTGCCAACCGCAGCATCAGGTCGCTTGCAATGCGGCGATCAGGGCGCTCATGTCGCCCCGGTTGCGATCGAGAATCGCGCCGATTTCGGTGCGTTCGGACAGCAGCATATCGATCCCTTCGATGATGATGTTGAAGAACAAAACCCGGCCCGACGCATCCGAGATGTGAAAGTCGACCCGGAACGGTGCCTGCCCGCGCAGCACCGCCGTTGTCTGCACCGCAATGCCGCGCGGCAGGTTAGAGGCCCCGTTGACCTGGATCTGCCCGCCGATGAACTCACGGAATCGACGTCCGTATTTACGGGCGATGTAACCGCTGAACGCCGTGGTAAAGGCCTGCATCTGTGCCGGGCTGGCGCCGCGGGCATCTTGACCCAAGGCATAGCGAGCGATCGCCGGCACATCCGAATATCGGGCGAACACGTTCTGGAAATCGCCGATCATCGCCGCTTCGGATTTGCCCGACGCGATGATCTGGTTGATCGTGGTCACGATTTCCTGAACCAGCGCGGTCGCCTGCGCGGCACTTGCGGCGGCGACGGCGCTGACGGGCAGCATTATGGTCGTAAGAGCGGCACTGGCCGTGGCCATCATCGTCCGGCGGGTCACGAAATGCGTCATGCGGATGTCCTTACTGTGATGGGCCGGGGTCGGCAACACAGGGATCGGCCTCGGGGTCTGCATATGGGTCTTCGAAACCGCCCGCACAAGGGTCAGCATAGGGATCGACAGCACCGCCCGCAGCACCTTGCCCCAGGTCGAACCGGCGGTTCTGCAGGTAGAGGATGCGGGCCTGCGCATAGCTGTCGGCGCTGTCATAGAGGACCGAATCAATCGTCCGGGCGTATCGTCCCCGGTCGATCAGCGTCCCGGCGACCCGCGTGCCAGTTACCAAAGCCCGCTGTTCGCCGTTCAGGGCATAGCCCAGCGGGTCGAGAAAAATGTCCACAAGGCCACCTGCCGCGTCCCGCTCGGTCGATGGGCCGCGCACCGGCAGTTCGCGGTAGGCCCCCTCGGGAACACCCCAGACGGCCAGGGTTTCGCCGAAATCGGTGCTTTGCTCGAACAAGCCGATTGCGTCGGCCGGGTCCAGCAGGCCGCCGAGTCCGACGGTCGAATTCAGCAGAAGGCGCAAGGTGTTGGACGCCACGCCTTCAATGTCGGCCTGCAGCAATCCGTTCACAACCATGCCCGGCAGCGCTGTATTGTCGGCAAAGTTGACCACCGTATCGGTAATTTCAGACGGCACCCGGGCGACGGTTGTCGCCACCGGGCGAACGATGGTGCGGTCCAGCCCCTTGTTGAATTCATGCACCCGCCGGTTGGCCGCCTCGTAAGGATCATGAATCCGGACCCCTGCAGGAGCCACGTTGCAGGCCGACAGCAGGGTTGCGACAACAAGGACGCAAGTTGCACGCAAATAACGTGATCGCAGCACAGACAATGGCATTTCCGATCGGTTCTTTCTAAGATATATCAGATTGGCGATATGGCCACTTTGAGACGTCCGAAAATTTGCCGCAGACCCGGCGGCGTACCCTAATTTCGAAACTTTCATTTAACCGGATCATGGCACATGGCAATGACCGGGAACAACGGCAAACGGCGGAAACACGCGCATGAGCGATCATAAATACGCCAACGGAATAGCCGAACTGCGGGCCGCACGGCGCGAAAGCCGCGGAATGTACTGGGCAATCGCGATCTTCAGCTTTTTCGTCAACGGACTGATGTTGACCGGGCCACTCTATATGCTTAACGTCTATGACCGGGTTCTGGGATCGCGGTCGTTTGAAACCTTGATCGCCCTGTCGGTCTTGGTGACGTTCCTGTACGGCATGATGGCGCGGATCGGGGCACGCTTTCAGGCCCGGCTGGATTCGCGGGTTTTTGCGGCTGTGCTGACCGCCACAACCCTGAACAAAGCCCCAAAGGAATCCGCGACTGCGATGCGCGATCTGGAATCGATCCAGCGCCTGATTATCTCGCCTGCGTTGATGAGCGCCTTTGACATGCCTTTCATGCCATTGTTCTTTTTCGGAATTTTCCTGTTTCATCCAGGCCTTGGCTATCTTGCGCTGGGGGGTGCCGGGTTCCTCATCCTGATCGCCATCGCCAACCAGTTGTCGACCAACGCCGCCCTTGTCACCGCCAACGCCACCACTCAGTCGGCCGAAATTCTGGGCCTTCAGATTCGCAGTGAAGCCGAAATGGTGCATGCCCTGGGGATGCGCGGGGCAGCATTCGGGCGCTGGCGGCTGGCCCGCGATCGCGCGTTGAACGCCACCATTGGAGCAAGCGACGCCGCAGGCGGATATACGGCCGCGACCAAGGCGGTGCGTCTTTTTCTGCAATCGGCGATGCTGGGGCTGGGCGCTTACTATGTCCTGCGCAACGAGATGACGCCGGGGGCGATGATTGCAGGATCGATCCTGCTTGGCCGCGCCCTTGCCCCGATCGAGATGACGATCGGCCAGTGGGCGATTTTCCAGCGCGGGCGCGAAGGCTGGACCGATCTTGGCATCCTTTTGGGCCAGGTCGGGGTCGAGACGCCGCGCACCGCCCTGCCGCGCCCGCGTGCGCGGATCGAGGCGCAGCAACTCACGGTCATTCCCCCCGGCGATCAACAGGCGGCGTTGCGCATGATCAGCTTCGTCGTCGAACCGGGGCAGGCGGTGGGCGTGATCGGCACCTCGGGTGCGGGGAAGTCGACGTTGGCCAAGGCGTTGACCGGAGTCTGGAAACCAGCTGGCGGCAAGATCCGGCTGGATGGCGCAGCGCTCGATCAATACGATCCGGACGTATTGGGCCTGCACATCGGCTATCTGCCGCAAAGGGTGCAGCTGTTCGATGGTACCATCAAGGAAAATATCGCCCGGATGTCGATGACGCCTGACGATGCAGCGGTGGTCAAAGCGGCGCAAAAAGCCGCCGCCCACGATATGATCCTGCGGCTCCCGGAAGGCTATGACACCCGCGTTACGGCTGCGGGCGGGCGGCTGTCGGGTGGCCAGATTCAGCGAATCGGGCTTGCCCGAGCGATGTATGGCGACCCGGTCGTGCTGGTGTTGGACGAACCGAATTCCAACCTCGACAACGATGGGTCACTGGCCCTGAACGATGCCATCCGGACGCTCAAAGCGGCGGGTAGCGCCATTCTTGTCATGGCGCACCGCCCTGCTGCGATTCAGGAGTGCGACATGTTGCTGGTCATCGAAGGCGGAACGCGGCGTGAATTCGGCCCCAAGGATGAGGTGCTGCGCAAGATGGTGCAGAATCACAGGCAAATCCAGACGGCAGACACACCGGGCGGTGTGGCATGAACGCGGCAAACAAGGCCCGCCGCGGCAAACCCGTCATTGTCGCGCCCGTCGGCCCGCCGCCGATACAACCTGCGGTGCCGGTTCCGCCTGCGCTCTGGCCTGCGGGCCGCTATCTGCTCGTCGGGATACTGGCCCTGCTGGTGCTGGTCGGCGGGTTTGGAGTCTGGGTGGCGCGGGCGCAAATCTCGGGGTCGGTCATCGCTGGTGGCCAGATCGAGGTCGACCAGAATCGTCAGGTGATCCAGCATCCCGATGGCGGCGTGGTGTCGCAGATTCTCGTTCAGGAGGGCGATCTGGTGGCCGAGGGCGATCTGCTGATCAAGCTCGACCCCTCACTGATTCAATCCGACCTTGTGGTGGTCGAAGGCCAGTTGTTCGAAGTCATTGCCCGTCGCGGCCGCTACGAGGCCGAACAGGACGGTGCGGACCGCATAACCTTTGATGCGTTATTGACCGGGTCTGACACCGATGCCGCCCGTTCCTTGATGGACGGCCAGACCCGCCTGTTCAACGCCCGCATCGAATCAGAGGCGAACGCCAAGGATCAGCTTGTCAAACGGCAAGCCCAGATTGGCAACCAGACTGACGGGTTCCGCGCCCAGCAAGAGGCGACCGAGATTCAACTGGGCCTGATTGGCGAAGAACTGACCAGTCAGCAAATCTTGCTGGATCGCGGGCTTGCGCAAGCCAGCCGGGTTCTGGCGCTTCAACGCGAACAGGCCAATCTGACCGGCACGATGGGCGATCTGGTGGCCCAATCGGCGCAGGCGCAGGAACGGATCACCGAGATTGACATCCAGATCCTGACGCTGGGGACCACCCGCCGGGAAGAGGCGATCACACGTCTGCGCGATCTTGAATACAACGAGATCGAACTGTCCGAACGCCGCCGGACCCTGCAACAGAAACTCGACCGTCTGGACATCCGCGCCGCGGTGTCCGGCATCGTCTATGGCCTGCAGGTCTTTGCGCCTCGGTCGGTCATCAAGCCCGCGGATCCGGTGATGTACCTTGTTCCCCAAGATCGCCCGCTGGTGATCACCACGCAGGTTCAGACCCGCGACATTGACCACCTTTTCATCGGCCAGGAGGTCGCGCTGCGATTTTCCGCCTTCGACCAGCGGCGCACGCCCGAACTTTTCGGCCATGTCATCAAGGTCTCGGCGGACGCATTTCAGGACCAGAACCGCGGCATGTCGTTCTATCGAGCCGAGATCGCCCTGAACGACGGCGAAGCGGCCCGTCTGCCTGCGGGGATGACCCTGATTCCGGGAATGCCGGTCGAGGCCTTCATCGGCACCGACCCGCGCAGTCCACTGGAATATTTCCTGAAACCCGTTGCCGACTTTTTCGCCAAGGCATTCCGCGAAACCGAATAGCGGACCGATTGCATGGGCGCGGCAACGCAGGTAGCTTGCCCCCGAAATCGGTGCGAAAGGGTGATGCGATGAGCGGATACGAGATGAAACTGGCCGAATTGGGCGTGACCCTGCCCGTGGCCCCTGCCCCGGCGGCCAACTATGTGCCCTATGTCGTCGTCGGCAACATGGTCTATGTCTCCGGACAGATTTCGAGCGGTCCTGACGGCCTTGTCACCGGACGGCTGGGCGACATCATGAGCATCGAGGATGGCGCGGCGGCGGCGAAAATCTGCGCGATCAATCTTCTGGCCCAGGTCAAGGCGGCCTGCGGCGGCGATCTTGACCGGCTCGTGCGGGTCGTCAGGCTGGGTGGTTTCGTCAATTCCACCGCCGATTTCACCGACCAGCCCAAGGTCATCAACGGCGCCTCCGATTTCATGGTGGCGGTGTTCGGCGACGCCGGGCGGCATGCCCGTGCGGCGGTCGGCGTGGTATCGCTGCCCTTGGGTGTTGCGGTCGAACTCGAAGGCGTGTTCGAGATCAGATGACCCTGGATCCCGCCTTCCTGATCCGCCCGCTGGCGCATCGCGGGCTGCACGACAAGATCGCCGGACGTCCCGAAAATTCGCCCGCCGCGTTTCAAGCGGCGATCGATGCAGGTTATGGCATCGAACTCGACGTGCAGATGTCGGCCGATGGACATGCGATAGTGTTCCACGACTACGACCTCGGGCGATTGACAGGTGAAACCGGACCTCTGACGCAGCGGACTGCCGCCGCCTTGGGCCGCATCTCCCTGAACCACGGCTCAGACATGATCCCGACGCTGACGCAGGTGCTGGCGCTGGTCGGAGGCCGGGTGCCGCTACTGATCGAGATCAAGGATCAGGACGGCGCACTCGGCCCAAATGTCGGGCCGCTGGAGCGGGCCGTCACGGCAGCGCTCGACGGCTACTCCGGACCGGTCGCCCTGATGTCCTTCAACCCTCATGCGAGTCTGGCCTGCGCCGCCCTTGCCCCCGCCATCGCCCGTGGTTTGGTCACCGACCCCTATGCGGCAGACGACTGGCCGACGATCCCGGCGGCGACCCGCGAACGGTTGCGCACGATCCCGGACTACGACGCGGCAGGTTGCAGTTTCGTCAGCCACAACCGCGTGGACCTTGCCCGCCCCCGCGTCGCCGAACTCAAGGCACAGGGCGCGGCGATCCTGTGCTGGACCGTCCGTAATCCGGAACAAGAGGCCGAGGCCCGAAAAGTGGCGCAAAACATCACGTTCGAGGGTTATCCGGCTTGACCCCGGCTCGGCCCCGCCCATCTGTCGCCGCATGACCATCGCCATCAGCACCCACAGCAGCATCGCCGAAATCGGCGCGGCAGAATGGGACGCCTGCGCCTGCCCGGAAACGGCAGACGGCGGGCGGCCGCACGATCCGTTTACCACCTACCGGTTCCTGCGGGCGCTCGAATCCAGTGGATCGGTCGGCACCGGCACCGGCTGGCAGCCGCGCTATCTGGCGGCGCGCCTAGGCGATGCCCTCATCGGGGTCGCGCCGCTTTATGCCAAATCCCATTCGCAGGGCGAATACATCTTTGACCACAACTGGGCGCAGGCCTGGGAACGTGCGGGCGGTCGGTATTACCCGAAACTGCAGATTGCCGTGCCGTTCACCCCGGCAACCGGGCGGCGTTTCCTGACCCGTCCGGGATTCGAGGCTTTGGCAATGGGCGCGCTGGTAAAGGGGGCGGTGCAGATCGCCGTGGACAACAAGGTGTCATCGCTGCACATCACCTTTTGCCCCGAGGCCGAGGCGCTCGCGGGCGCCGACATGGGCCTGCTGCCCCGGACCAGTCAGCAATTCCACTGGACCAACCACGGTTACGCCGATTTCGACGCCTTTACTGCCGCCCTGTCCAGCCGCAAGCGCAAGAACATCCGCCGCGAGCGAGCCGAGGCGCAAGGGTTCGGGGGCGAGATCGTCTGTTTGAATGGCGATCAGATCGAACCGCAGCATTGGGATGCGGTATGGGATTTCTATCAGGAGACCGGCAGCCGCAAATGGGGCACGCCCTATCTGACGCGCCGCTTCTTTGATCTGGCACACGAGACACTGCGTGACGACGTCTTGTTGATTCTGGCGCTTCGCAATGGCCGCCCGGTGGCCGGTGCGGTGAACCTTATCGGGCGCGAGACGTTGTATGGGCGTTACTGGGGCTGCACCGAACACCACGCCTGCCTGCATTTCGAACTGTGCTACTATCAGGCGATCGACTGGGCGATCCGGCACGGATTGCAACGGGTCGAGGCGGGGGCGCAGGGCGAGCACAAGCTGGCGCGGGGCTACCTGCCCGTGGCCACCCATTCGCTGCACTGGATCGGCGATCCGGGGTTCCGGCAGGCCGTGGCGCAGTTTCTGCGGGCCGAAGTGCAGGCGGTTGACGACGATATCAACGTGCTGACCGCCTACGGCCCCTTTCGCAAGGATACACAGGAGGAACAGGAATGACCGATGCACTGACCAAAGCTGAACGCGACGACGCACTGCCGGGCCTGCACGACGCTGGCTGGGGGCTGACGTCCGACCGCGACGCGATCCACAAGACGTTCACATTCACCAACTTCGTCAATGCCTTCGGGTTCATGACGCGTGCCGCGCTCTGGGCGGAAAAGTGGAACCACCACCCCGAGTGGTCCAACGTCTACAAGACGGTCGAGGTGACGCTGACCACCCATGACGCGGGTGGACTCAGCGCGCTTGATGTGAAACTCGCCCGCAAGATGGATCAACTTTCGGCAGATTGATGCACGACCTTTTGAACACCCCGATCCTGAACGGCAAATCCGTTGTCGATCTGCTGACCCTCGAATTCCTCGCCTCGATCTTTGGCAGCGTCCTGACAGCCATCGTCATCCTGGTGGCCGGGTTCATCATTTCGGGCTGGGTGAACCGGCGGATCGTCGGTCTGGCACAGCGGCATCCGCGCCTTGACCTGACGCTGTTCGGGTTTTTCGCCAATATTGCCCGCTACACGATCCTTCTGTTCACCGCCTTGTTCGTGCTGAACACCTTCGGGGTGCAGACGACGTCTGTGATCGCGTTACTGGGTGCGGCGGGTCTGGCCATCGGCCTCGCGCTGCAGGGCACGCTGTCGAATGTCGCGGCGGGCGTGATGATCATCTTTTTCCGCCCCTTCAAGGTCGGCGATTTCGTCGAGGTGAACGGGCAGATGGGCACGGTCAGGGACATATCGCTCAACAACATCGAACTGGCGACTATCGGGAACGTGCAGATCATCGTGCCCAACAGTCAGGTCTGGGGAAACACGATCACCAACTATTCAGCCTATCCGACGCGGCGGGCCGAATGGACATTCGGGGTGGGGTATGGTGCCAATCTGGCCACCGCCGAAGCCGTGATCCGCAACACGATCATGGCCGATCCCCGGTCGCACGCTGACCCTGAACCATTCATTCAGGTCAACAACCTCAACGCCAGCTCGGTCGATTTTCTGGTTCGGGTGTGGTGCAGTCAGCCCGATTATTTCAATTATCAGGCTGACATTAAACGCAAGGTCAAAGAGGCTCTGGACGCCGCCGGGGTCGATATCCCATTCCCGACGACCACCATTGTACAGGCCAAGGGCTAGAGGATCAGCCGATCATGTCGAGAAACTTGTCGCCCGTCGTGATGTCGCAAACTCCCGGCTCATCAATGCTGGCGGCGGTCACGACCCCATCGTCGACCAGCACCGCATAGCGGTTTGACCGCCCGATCAGGCCCAGCGGCGGCGCGGTGAATTCCATTTTCAGCGCCTTGGTGAACGATCCGTCAGCATCGCCCAGATGGGTGATCCCGGCAGCACTCGCCCCGGTCGCCTCGCCCCATGCTTTCAGCACGAAAGGGTCATTGACCGACACACACATCACCTCCTGCACGCCCTTGGCCTTCAGTCCGTCCATCGCGTCGATGAAACTGGGAATGTGTTTGGTCGAACAGGGGCCGGTAAAGGCACCCGGCAGGCCGAACACGACAACCTTGCGCCCCGCCAGTTTCGCCGCCAGATCGACAACTTCCGGGCCATCGGCCCCCATCATGCTCATCTTTGCATCGGGCAGTTTGTCGCCAACCTTGAGTGCCATGTCATGTTCCTTGATTGCATTTCGGTTCCGGGTTGTCACTGATATAGCCGCCATCGTGGCATGTGCCAGCAAAAGGATATTTGAATGACCCATTTCGTCGTGATCGGGGCCGGACAGGCCGGGGCATCGCTGGTGGCGCGGCTGCGGGCTGACGGGTTCGCTGGGCAGATCACGCTGGTCGGCGCGGAAAATGTCCCCCCCTATCAACGCCCGCCGCTGTCCAAGGCATACCTTTTGGGCGAAATGACGCTGGAACGGCTTTATCTGCGTCCGCTCGAATTCTACGCTGACCACGACATCACCCTGCGGCTGGATACCCGCGCCGTCGCCGTCGATGCGGCGGCGCGCACCGTCACCCTGTCGGACAACACGGTGCTGACCTACGACGCCCTCGCCCTGACCACAGGGGCGCACCCGCGCACTCTGCCTGCTGCCATCGGTGGCACGCTAGACGGCGTCTTTACTTTCCGCGACCTGCGTGACGCCGACGCGATGGAACCTGAATTCAAGCCCGGTCGCCGCGTTCTTATCATCGGCGGCGGCTATATCGGGCTCGAGGCGGCGGCGGTCGCCGCGAAAAAGGGGCTCGAAGTCACGATCGTCGAAATGGCCGACCGGATTTTGCAACGGGTCGCCGCCCCCGTGACCAGCGATTATTTCCGCGCCCTGCACCATACCCACGGGGTGATGATCCGCGAAGGCACCGGGCTGGATCGGCTGGTCGGCGATGACCGCGTGACCGGGGCGCGGCTGACCGACGGCGTGGAGCTCGAAATCGATTTTGCCATCGTCGGCGTCGGGATCATCCCCGCGACCGCGCTGGCCGAAAGCGCCGGTCTGACCATCGCCAACGGCATCGCCACCGACACGCAGACCCGCACGTCGGACCCGCATATCTGGGCGGCGGGCGATTGCGCGTCGTTCAGCTATCATGACCAGCAAATCAGGGTGGAAAGCGTGGGCAACGCGATTGATATGGCCGAAGTGGCGGCGCAGAACATGATGGGCGCCGGCGTCGATTATGTGCCCGCGCCATGGTTCTGGTCGGATCAATACGACTGCAAGCTACAGATCGCCGGGCTGAACATGGGCTACACCAATGTCCACGTGCGCCAAACCGAGGGCGCGGTGTCGCACTGGTATTACCGCGGCGACACTCTGATCGCGGTCGACGCGATGAACGACGCGCGCAACTACATGATCGGCAAGCGGCTGATCGAGGCGGGCAAATCGCCCGCGCCCGCGGTCGTGTGCGATCCGGCGACTGACATGAAGGCGCTGCTTCGGCCTTGAGGATCATCGCCGGACAACATCGCGGGCTGAAACTGGCCGAGGTAGGCGCGGGCGACGCTGCCGCGCATCTGCGCCCGACATCGGACCGGGTGCGCGAAACGCTGTTCAACATCCTGCGCAATCACGGGATGCCGGGGGACCGGACCCATGTGCTCGACCTGTTCGCCGGCACCGGGGCGCTGGGGCTCGAAGCGTTGTCGCGCGGCGCCGTTCATGCAACATTAGTCGATGACGGCAAGGTGGCGCAACGGCTGATCCGCGACAACATCGGGCGGGCGCGGCGCAACGGTGACACGGTCGTGTTAACCTGTGCCGCCGCAAAACTGCCTCCGGCAAGCACCCCCTGCGATCTGATCTTTGTTGATCCGCCCTATGGCGCTGATCTTGGCCGCCCGGCATTGATGGCGGCCATTGGCCAAGGCTGGATCGCGTCCCTCGCCCTGATTGTCTGGGAAGAAAACGCGCCCCAGACCACGCCGTCCGGCTTTGCGCTGATCGACCAGCGCCGCTATGGCGATACCTGGATCACCTTGCTGCGGGCGGCCTGAATTCCCGATCCAAAGATTGTGTTCCGCGATCATTGCGGTTCCGTGCTAGGGTCGCGCATCGGTCAGTCTTTTCACGAGCAGGCCCGGACCCATCCCGCCTGCGGCTTGGCCAGCGAGGAAGGAAACATGGTCAAGACCATCGGAAATCCGCTGTCCTGGGGGGCGCGTGCTCTGCAATCAGGCGGCCATGCCGTGACCGAAGCCGTCGACGGTGTCGCCAGCCACGACAACAGCCCGCCCATTGTACGTGACCTGTCGATGCAGGACATCCGCAATGCGCTGCGCAAGGGGGCCGCCGATTTTACCGCCAGCCGTAGCGACGTGATGTTTCTGGTCATTATCTACCCGGTGATCGGGGCGTTGCTGATATTCATCGCGCTCAATCAGGGGCTGTTGCCGGTGCTGTTTCCGCTCGCAGCCGGATTTGCCCTTCTGGGGCCGCTTGCCGGCATCGGGCTGTACGAGATCAGCCGGCGGCGGGAGCTGGGCATGGATGCCAGTTGGGGCGCGGTTCTGGGCGGGCTGCGCAGCCGGGTCCTGGGGCCGGAGGTAGCATTGGGTGCCTATCTTCTGGCGATCTTCATCGCCTGGATGTATGTCGCCAGCGCGATCTACAATGCGACCATCGGGCCGGAGATGCCTGCATCCGTCGATCAGTTCCTGACCGATCTTTTCACCACCGGCCCGGGTTGGGCGATGATCGCCGTCGGCATGGCCGTCGGGTTCGTCTTTGCCGCCGTGGTTCTGGTGATAAGCCTCGTGTCGTTCCCGATGCTGATCGACCGCCCGGTCGGTTTGCCGGTCGCCGTGACCACATCCATTGCCGTCGCGCGGCGCAACCCGCGCGTGGTGGCCGCCTGGGGCCTGCTGGTCGCGGTGTCGCTGGCGATCGCGTCGGTGCCGCTGTTTCTGGGGCTGATCGTGGTCATGCCGGTGCTGGGGCACGCAACGTGGCACCTCTACCGGGCGGCAGTGGGCTAACGCGTTTTGCGTTTTATCTGAAACAGAGGTATCGCAAATCGCGTTCGACCGAAGGGAGAGGCAGCGAATTGCGATTCCGATCAAACGCAAAACGCTTTAATACGTCGGGTGAAATAGTCCAGCGGGGGAGACGGTGAAAATCTCGGCGCCCGTCGCGGTGGTCCCGACCGAATGTTCGAACTGCGCCGACAGCGATTTGTCGCGGGTCACAGCGGTCCAGTCGTCGGCCAGAACCTTGATTTCGGGACGGCCAAGGTTGACCATCGGTTCGATGGTAAAGAACATGCCCGGTTCCAGCACGGCGCCGGTGCCGGGGCGGCCATAGTGCAGCACGTTTGGCGGGGCGTGAAAGACGCGGCCCAAGCCATGACCGCAGAAATCGCGCACCACTGACATCCGCTCGGCTTCGACATAGGTCTGGATGGCCGCGCCGATGTCACCAAAGGTGTTGCCCGGCTTGGCGGCGGCGATACCCTTCATCAGGGCGTCATGCGTCACCTGGATCAGCCGTTCGGCCTTGCGCGACAGCGTGCCGGCAACATACATCCGCGACGTGTCACCGAACCAGCCATCGACGATGACCGTCACGTCGATGTTCAAAATATCACCGTCCTTGATGACCTTGGGCCCCGGAATCCCATGGCAGACGACGTGGTTCAACGAAATGCAACTGCCGTGCTGATAACCCTTGTAACCGATGGTGGCGCTGGTCGCGCCCGCATTGACGACCATCTGGGTGATCAGGCGGTCAAGCTCGCCTGTCGTCTGCCCCGGCACCACATGCGGCGCGATGTCGTCAAGGATCGTCGCCGCCAATTTCCCGGCGACGCGCATGCCCGCAAAATCCGCCTCTTCGTAAATGCGGATGCCGTCGCGGGTCAGTCTGCCTCTGGCGTGTTCCAAGATGGGTCTTTCGTTCGGTTTTCTGGCACATAGGACAAAAGTGGGCGATGTTCTAGAGCAAGGGGCGGGAATGGCCCAAAGTGATTGCCTGCGGGGTAATGACTGTGTCGTAGCACAAAGCCTCGACCCCTGTTGCGCGCCCCTTGGCAAAGGCGGCGGCATAGGCCGGGTCGAGATCGGCGGCCAGCGTCATCGCGGTGCAATCGGTCCGCTGGATCAGGTAGAGCATGACGGCGCGGTGCCCCTGCACCACCATCGTTGACAGATCATTCAGTTGCCGTGCCCCACGAGCGGTGACGCAATCAGGGAATTCGGCCAGACCGGGGTGGCGCGACAGGGTGATGCTTTTGACCTCGACATAACAATGGGGCTGGCCCGGCCCCCTGAGCAGGAAATCGACGCGGCTGCGGTCACCGTAAGGCACCTCGGCCCGGATCGTTGGATAGTGCAGGCCGGGAATCTGCCCCGCCACCAGCGCCTCGGCCACCACCCGGTTCGCCGCACCCGTATCGACACCGGTGAAATGGCCCGTCGCATGTTCCACCAGCCGCCAGCCAAATTTCAGCTTTTTGCGCGGATCGTCATTCGGTTCCAACCAGATCCGCATGCCCGGTTCCGCCAGCCCCAGCATGCTGCCGGGATTGGCGCAATGCGCGGTGGTTTCGGTGCCGTCCGGCAAGGTCACATCGGCCAGAAAGCGCTTGTAGCGGCGGATCAGACGGGCTGGGACAAGGGGTGTAGCAAAGCGCATTTGCCCCTTCTATACCAGCGCCAAAGGAGATGCCCAATGCCCAACCCCACAGCGGCGATGCTGGTGATCGGTGACGAGATTCTGTCGGGGCGAACGCGGGATTCCAACATGCACCATCTGGCGGGCGAACTGACCCGCGTCGGCATCGACCTGCACGAGGTTCGGGTGGTCAGCGACGCGCCCGACGCCATCGTCGCGGCGGTGCAGGCCCTATCCGGGGCATTCGATCATGTGTTCACCTCGGGCGGGATCGGGCCGACGCATGACGATATCACCGCGGAGTGCATCGCCGCAGCCTTTGACACGCCGATCGGCGTGCGGGCGGATGCGCGGGCGCTGCTGGCCGACTTTTATGCCAGAACCGGGCGCGACCTGAACGCCGCCCGGTTGCGGATGGCGCGAATCCCCGATGGGGCGACCCTGATCGGCAACCGGGTCAGCGTGGCTCCGGGGTTCACCCTCGGCAACGTGCATGTCATGGCCGGGGTGCCGAGCGTTTTTCAGGCGATGGTGGCGTCGGTGTTGCCAACCCTGACGGGGGGCGTGCCGCTGGTGTCGGACAGTCTGCGGATCGTGCGCGGCGAAGGCGATATCGCCGGGCCGTTGGCGGATCTTGCCGGGCGGTATGGCGACCTGTCGACGGGGTCTTATCCGTTCGTGCAGGATGGGGTTTTCGGGGTTAATGTGGTGATCCGGGGGGCTGACGGGGCGCGCGTCGCATTGGCAATGGCGGAACTGGCGGCGCTGTTTCCATGACCTTGCCAACGGTGCAAGATCTGTATGCGGTGTCGGCGGTGACGTGGCCAGCGGCACAGGTAAGCCGGACCGGGCCGTGGACGATAAGGTCCGGGCTGGGCGGCGGCAGCCGGGTCAGTGCCGCGACCGCCGAAGCGCCGTTTGACGTCGACGACCTGTCTGCCGCCATCACCGCGATGACTGCCTTGCGGCAACATGCCCTGTTCATGGTGCGTAATGGCGAGGTCGCGCTTGACTTGATGCTCGCCGCGCAGGGTTACGCCATCAAGGATCCGGTCAACCTTTATGTTGTCCCTCTCGCTGCCTTGACGACCGAACGCCCGTCGCCTGTCACCAGTTTTCAGGTCTGGCCGCCTTTGGCGTCGCAGGTTGAAATCTGGGCCGCAGGCGGGATCGGCGCGGCGCGGCTGGCGGTGATGGACCGCGCGCCGATGCCCAAAACGACGCTGCTGGGCCGGGTCGGCGACCGCCCTGCGGGGACGGTCTATATCGGCGTCCATGCGGGCATCGCGATGGTTCACGCTCTTGAAATCCTGCCCGCGTTTCGCCGTCAGGGGCTGGCCGGGTATTTGACGCGGGCTGCCGGTTTCTGGGCGGCAGACAACGGCGCAACCCATCTGGCGCTGATCGTCACGCAGGCCAATGCGGCGGCCAACACCCTCTACACTTCCCTCGGGATGACCCTTGTGGGACAGTATCATTACCGCATCCGGCCGGAGTGAACGATGACCGACGCCCCCATTGCCCTTGAACTGCCGATGGTCGACCCGCTGCCGCGGGAAACGCAGGCCTATTTCGACCTCTGTCAGGAAAAGCTGGGGCTGGTGCCCAACGTTCTGCGGGCCTACGCATTCGACATTGCCAAGCTGGATGCCTTTGCGGGCCTTTACAACGATCTCATGCTGGCCCCTTCGGGCCTGTCGAAGCTCGAGCGCGAGATGATCGCGGTCGTCGTGTCGTCGATCAACAAATGTCATTATTGCCTCGTCGCCCACGGTGCTGCGGTGCGGCAGTTATCGGGCGATCCGATGTTGGGTGAGGCGTTGGTGATGAACTGGCGGGCCGCCGATCTGGACGCCCGGCAGACCGCCATGCTGAGCTTTGCCGACAAGATGACGCGGGCCAGCGCCGAAATTGTCGAAGCGGACCGGGCCACTCTGCGCGACACCGGGTTCGATGACCGCGACATCTGGGACATCGCAGCAGTCACCGGGTTTTTCAACATGTCCAACCGTGTCGCCTCGGCCACCGGGATGCGCCCGAATGACGCCTATCACGCGCAGGCCCGATGATCCGGGCAGTCACGCTCTTGCTTTTGGCATCGCCGCTGTCCGCGTCGGCGCTGACGTTCGATTTTCCAAGCAACGCGACACTGCAGATCGAAGATATCGCGCCGAACGATAGTTATGCGATGCCGGTAGGCCCTTGGGCCGATGGCGAAATCCCCGTGATCGAAGCCACGGGGGCGGTGACGCGGCAGTCCTGGCGGATCGTCGCGCAAGGCGTCAGCACACAGCAGATCATGCAGCCGCTGCGACTGCAACTCGACGTGGCGGGGTTCGAGGTGATCTATGCCTGCCGCACCGACATCTGCGGCGGATTCGATTTCCGGTTCGGCACCGA
>JBBSBK010000025.1:0-36360 GCA_038251315.1 Rhodobacterales bacterium
GCGCACCGGAATCCTTGGCCCAGGCGGCGCGGTAGACCAAAAGTGCCGCAGCATCCACGCGCAGCGCCATGTCGGAAATATGGCCCTGCACCATCTGCAGATCGGCCAGCGGTCGCCCCTGCACCTGCCGCGAGCGCACGCGGGTCAGCGATTCGTCCAGCGCACGACGGGCAAAGCCGAGGGCAGCCGCCGCAACCGTGGTGCGGAAGACGTCGAGCACGGACATGGCGATCTTGAACCCCTGACCCGGCGCACCGATCAGGGCGGATTTCGGCAAGCGCAGGCGGTCAAATCGCAGCGTCGCCAAAGGGTGCGGCGCAATGGTGTGCAAGCGTTCCGCGATCATCAGTCCCGGCGTGTCGGCAGGCACCACAAAGGCCGACAGCCCGCGCGCGCCAGGTGCATCTTCGCTGCGGGCGAAAACGGTATAGACATCCGCAATGCCACCGTTCGAGATCCAGGTCTTTTCGCCGTCCAGCACCCATGCATCGCCATCGTCGCGGGCGGTCATGGTGGAACTGGCGACATCCGAACCCGACTGCGGTTCGGTCAGCGCGAAGGCAGAGATGGCTTTGCCGGACCGCGTCAGCGGCAGCCACGCGGCTTGCTGTGCCGCTGATCCGAACAGCGACAGCGCGCCAGTGCCCAGACCTTGCATTGCGAAGGCAAAATCAGCCAGACCGTCGTAGCGGGCCAGCGTTTCGCGGGTCAGGCACAGGGTCCGCACGTCCAGCGGGCGCGGGTTGGCAGGATCGATGGCCGTATGGTTCAACCAGCCGCCGTCGCCAAGCCGGGCGACCAGATCGCGGCAGGCAGCGTCGGTATCGGCGTGATCGACGGGCGGCAGTCTGGCGGCCCAGGCGTCCAAGGCGGCGACATGGGCGCGGTGGAAGTCGTTTAGAAACGGCCAGTCGAGGTAAGTGCGGTCCGCCATCAATTACCCTCGAATACAGGCTTGGCCTTGGCGACGAAGGCGTCGAAGGCACGGGTAAAGTCGGCGGTCTGCATGCAGATCGCCTGCGCCTGCGCCTCGGCCTCGATCGCCTGATCCAGCGACATGTTCCATTCCTGATTGAGCATGGTCTTGGTCATCATATGCCCGAACCCCGGTCCAGTGGCGATCCGGGTGGCCATGTCCCGCGCGGCGGTATCCAGATCGGCGGCGGGAACGACGCGGTTCCAGAAGCCCCACGCCGCGCCTTCTTCGGCGCTCATTGTACGGCCGGTGTAGAGCAGTTCGGCCGCGCGACCCTGCCCGATGATGCGCGGCAGCATGGCACAGGCCCCCATGTCGCAGCCCGCAAGGCCGACGCGGGTGAACAGGAACGCGGTTTTGGCCTCGGGCGTGGCGATGCGCAGGTCCGAGGCCATGGCGACGATGGCACCGGCCCCGACGCAAACGCCATCGACGGCGGCGATGATCGGTGTGCCGCAGTTCAGCATCGCCTTGATCAGATCGCCTGTCATCCGGGTGAAGGTCAGCAGTTCCTTCATGCTCATCTTGGTGAGCGGGCCGATGATGTCGTGCACATCGCCACCGGAACAAAAATTGCCGCCGTTCGAGGCGAAGATCACGACCTTTACGGTGTCGTCGTAGGTCAGATCGCGGAACCAGTCGCGCAGTTCGGCGTAGCTGTCAAATGTCAGCGGGTTCTTGCGGTCGGGACGGTCGAGCCGCAGAGTGGCGATGCCGTCGTCGATATCGCAGCGGAAATGCACCGGGGCAATCTTCATGGGGTGTCCTCAAGGCTGCCGTCGATTTTCAGTTGCACGGCCAGATCCTCGGCCTGGTCGGTCGGAAAATCACCCAGCAGCTCGTCGATCCATGCCGCGTGGGCGCTGGCCTGTCGGGTGAATTCCGCGATCCCCACCGGGGTCAGTCGAACCAGGGACGCGCGGCGGTCGCCGGGCACCTGAACCCGCACCGCGATCCCGTCTTCGGTCAGTCGGTCGACGATGCCGGTGATATTGCCGTTCGACACGCGCAGCACGCCGGACAGTGCGCTCATCTTCAGGCCGGTTTCGCTGCGCGCCAAGGCCGCCATGACATCAAAACGGGGCAGGGTGGTCTGGAATTCGGTCCGCAGCCTGTCGCGCAGCGCCGCCTCGACCCGGCGGGTGCGTTTCAGCAACCTGAGCCATAGCCGCAGACGGGCCTTTGACTGGTCGCCGCCAGGCATGTGGCCTGGTGTCTTTGCATCTGTCCCGGATTGGCGCACGAGCCAACGCCTCCTTTGACTTCGGCCATGTGGGCGAAGGCTAGGCGGGAGGATAAAGTATTTCAAGCAAAAAATGTTTGAGCTTCAAATACAATTTTGGTCGGGGATACCGCGCGTCCCGGTCTCGGCGGACGTCAGAAGTATGACCATGTCGGTTCGACCGATGAGGTCAGAGCGCGTTGAAGAACCGCGCCAGACGATCCATCGCCTGATCCAGAACCTCGACGGTCTGCGCGCCAAAGCAGATCCGCAGCCGGTTCTCGCCCTCGGGCCCGTAAAAACGACCCGCCTCGACCACCACGCCCGCCTCGGTCATCAGACGCAGCGCAAGCTCTTGCGACCCGATCCCGGTGCCCGAAATATCGGGCCAGACGTAGATCGTGCCTTGCGGCGCGGGGCAGATGACACCCGGCATTTGATTCAAGCGGCGCACCACCAGATCGCGTCGCGCGCAATCGTCGGCCACCATCTGCGACAGGACGGTGCCCGGCCCCGTCACGGCAGCCAACGCGCCGTATTGGATGAAGGTATTGACGTGCGTCACCTCCGAGGTCGTAATCTTCATCAGCCCCGACATCAGGGCCGCGTCGCAGACAAGCCAGCCCAGTCGCCAGCCGTCCATCGCATAAGCCTTGGTAAAGGCGGACATGGTGATGGTCCGCCCGCGCATCCCCGGCAGCGAGGCGATCGCGACATGTTCAGACCCGTCATACAGGATGCGGTCGTACACCTCGTCCGACACCACGATCAAATCGTGGGCGATGGCCAGATCGGCCAGTTGCTGCAACTCGGCCCGGCGATAGACACGGCCGGTCGGGTTGCAGGGATTGACCAGCACGATCATACGTGTCCGGTCATTGATTTTTGGCGCGATCAGATCGGCATTGATGGCATATTCGTTGGCGGCATCCAGCGGTGCGAATACCGGTGTCGCGCCCGCCAGTTCGATCTTGCCGATGTGTTGCGGGTAATGCGGCGACAGCAGGATCGCCTCGTCGCCCGGGTTCAGAAACGCCATGCAGGCGGCGTAACTGGCTTGCGTCAGTCCATTGGTGATCAGCACGTCGTCCGCCGACACCGCCATACCGGTTTCGTCCTGCATCCGGTCTGCCAGCGCAGCGCGCAGGGGTCGCAACCCTTGCAGATCGGAATAATGGACCTCTCCCCCGAGCAGCGCCGCGATGGTCGCGTCCTTGATATGTGGGGGGGTATCCTCGACCGGGCGGCCCAGTTCCAGATGGATCAGGTCGCCGCCCTGCGCCATAGCGCGGGCGAACATGCCGAAATCCTTGGGCGAGGTGTCGGTGATGCGGCGGGCAAATCGGGGCATGAAACCTTCAAGCGTGCCGGTAACGCTGTTCGAAATAGGACACAAGCCGCACCGCCGGCAGCAGAACGATCAGATACATGATCGCAGCGGCGATCAGAGGCGAGGGATTAGCGGTCAGCGCCTGCGCATCGGTCGCCTGCTTGAGCAGATCCGGCATCGCCACGACCGAGGCCAGCGAGGTGTCTTTGGCGATGGCGACGGCATTGGAGGTATGCGGCGGGATCGCGATCTTGAGTGCCTGCGGCAGGATCACCTTCCAGATGGTGACCCGGAAAGGCAGGCCCAGCGATTCTGCAGCTTCGGTCTGGCCCGGTGCAATCGCCTGTATCCCGGCCCGAAAAACCTCTGACGTGAAAGCCGAAAACACCAACCCCAAAGCCGTCACCGCCGCAAGAAAGGACGACAGCCTGATGCCGATGAATGGCAGGGCGTAATAGACCAGCACCAGCAGGACGAGGATGGGGATCGCACGAAAGACGTCGATAAAGGCGATGGCCAGCCAGCGCAGTGGACGCGGCGCGTAAAGCCGGATCAGACAGATCCCCACGCCGAGAAATCCGCCCACGGTTATTGTGGTGAATGCCAGCGCCAGCGTATTCCAGACCCCCTTCCACAACATCGGCCAGACGCGGATCATCACGTCGAAATTGAGGAACGTCTGGAAAAAGTCCATGCGGCGGGGGTCCGTTCAAAGGGATGCGGCGGCGCCGGAGCGCCGCCGCTTAAGTCAGGTCTGCTATTCGGGGATCGGCATTACCGTGACCGACGACGTGCCTTCGACCGGCTCTGCTTCCAGCCAGCGGGTATAGATTTCGGCCATGGTGCCGTCTTCCTTGATCGCAGTGATCGCATCATTGACCTCGGCCAGCAGGGGCGACCCCTTTGGCATCATGATCGCGAACTGCTCGCCCGTGGGAATGCGCGTCGCCACACGGATCTGCGGCATCTGTGCGGCTGCAAACTCAAAACCAAGTATATCGCCCATCGCCGCCGCGATGCGCCCGTTTGCCACGTCCAGAAGCAGGTTCTGCTGGGTCGTATAAGACCGGTATTCGCCAAAGCCGTATTCTTCGGTATGTGCCCCGATCCAGGTTTCTCCGGTCGAGCTTGCCAGCGCCCCGACAGCCTTGCCGGAAAGATCCTCGAGCTTATTGACGTCGTCCTGCGATGTCACGAGACCCAGATCGCTGTCGAAATAAGGTTGGGTGAAGGACTGGTTCGCCAGACGTTCCGCGGTGATCGTGATGGTCGAGATTGCCAAGTCGATCCGCCCCGAAGAGGTCGCGGCGAAAAGCGCCTGAAACCCAAGGTCCTGAATGTTGATTTCGCGTCCCATACGGGTGGCGATTTCACGCACGAGGTCGACTTCGAAGCCTTCGAATTCGCTTTGTTCGTTCTTGAATTCCCATGGCGGATTGGACGGATAGGCCCCCACCTCCAGCGTCTGAGCGATTGCGGGTGCTGACAGGCCAAGTGCCGCGACAGCGGCAAAGATGACGCGCATTTTCATATTGATACCTTCCCTGAGTTTGCAGCCGGCTTCCCCGACTTTCTGCATCACACTTAACAATAACCGGTTTGAAACGGCTAGTGATTTTCCAGCCAAAGACGCAAAAATATGCATTTGCAGAAAGATTTGGCGGCGCAAATGCAGGTTGCTTCGTCAAACCTCGCCTCCGGCGACAGCTATGCTTTGTCCGGTGATGCCTTCAGACCCCGGGCCACATAGCCACAGCAACGCGGCGCTGACTTCGTCCGGACGGATCAAGCGCCGTTGCGGGCTCATTTTCTCCAGACTGGCACGCGCCTCGGTCAGGCTCATCCCGGTCTTTTCGGCGATATTGGCAACCGACCGGTCGGTCATTTCAGTGTCCAGAAAGCCCGGGCAGAGGGCGTTCATCGTGATGCCTGTCCGCGCCAGTTCCAGCGCCGCCGATTTCACCATCCCGACCACCCCGTGCTTGGCGGCGGCATAGGCCGAGACATAGCCGTAACCCTTGAGCCCTGCGGTCGAGGCGACGGCGACCAGGCGGCCCCATTCGGCCCCTTTCAACCGGACAGCGCCTTCACGCAGGGTCAGGAAGGCGCCGGTCAGATTGACGTCGATCATGGTCTGCCAGTCGGAAAGTTCGGTCCGGCTGAACGGCGCGCTCAGCGACGCACCAGCATTGGCGATGACGATATTGCAGTGGCCCGCGGTGTCGAACATGGCGCGGACCGATGCCTCGTCGGTGACATCTGCGGCGACCGCGTGCAGACGGTCGTGGCTGTCGGCCAGAGCCTGCAGCGATTCAATGCGTCGCCCGGCGATCCAGACCTCTGCCCCGGCATCGGCCATCGTGCGGGCCAGATCGGCCCCAAGGCCCGTGCCACCACCGGTGACCAGCGCCGTGCGTCCGGTCAGATCGGTCATGTCCGGCGCCCGGTTCCCTCGCCCCGTTCAGCCAGTCGGCGTAGTTGGTCGCGTCCGGGCAGATAGGGCAGTGGCCATGCAGTCTCGGTGTCGCCAAGGGCGGCGGCGGCATGCAGCGTCCAGTAGGGATCGGCCAGATGCGGGCGGGCCAGACACACGAGATCGGCGCGGCCTGCCATCAGGATCGAGTTGACATGATCGGGCTCGTAGATATTGCCGACCGCCATGGTCGGGATACCACATGCATTGCGGATCCGGTCGGAATAGGGGGTTTGGAACATCCGGCCGTAGACCGGCTTTGCGTTCACGCTGGTCTGACCCGCCGAGACATCGACGATATCGACGCCCGCCGCATGGAACATGCGTGCGATCTCGACCGCCTCCTCGCCGTCGATGCCACTGTCGCCGACCCAATCAGTCGCCGAGATGCGGACAGACATCGGTTTGGCATCAGGCCAAGCGGCGCGCATGGCGCGGAACACCTCGAGCGGATAGCGCATCCGGTTCTCGAGCGACCCGCCGTAGTCATCGATCCGGGTGTTCGACAAGGGCGAGATGAAGGACGAAATCAGATAGCCGTGGGCGGCGTGCAGTTCGACCATGTCAAACCCGGCGCGATCCGCCATCTGCGTCGCCGCGACAAATTCGTCCCGCACGCCGTCCATGTCGGCCCGGTCCATCGCCTTTGGCGTCGCATTCTTGTCGGACCACGCAATCGCCGAGGCCGAGAGCAACGGCCAGTTGCCTTCGGTCAGGGGGGCGTCCATCGTCTCCCAACCTAGCTGGGTCGAGCCTTTCCGGCCTGCATGGCCGATCTGCATGCAGATCTTGGCGTCGGTCTCCGCATGGGCAAAATCGGTCAGCCGTTTCCACGCCGCCTCGTGTTCCGGCGCATAAAGACCCGGGCAGCCCGGCGTGATCCGGCCATCGGCACTGACACAGGTCATTTCGGTATAGACCATCCCGGCACCGCCCTTGGCGCGTTCGGCGTAATGGGCGAAATGCCAGTCGGTCGGAGTTCCATCGACTGCCTTGTATTGCGCCATCGGCGACACCACGATCCGGTTCGTCAACCGCATGTCGCGCAACTGAAACGGGGCGAACATCGGGGCGCGATGCACCCCGTTGACCCCGGCCTGCGTCTGAAACCACTCCTCGGCCTCGCGCAGCCATTTGGGGTCGCGCAGACGCAGGTTCTCGTGGCTGATCCGCTGCGACCGTGTCAGAAGTGAGTAGTTGAACTGCACCGCGTCCAGATCGAGATATCGCTCGACGTCCTCGAACCACTCGGTCGAGTTGCGAGCGGCGGATTGCAAACGAAGCACGTCCAGACGCCGCTCTGCCTGATATTTCTCGAACGCAATCTCGAGCGTGGCTTCCCGCGACACCAGTTCGGCGAGGGCGATCGCAGACTCGAGCGCCAGCTTGGTCCCGGAACCGATCGAGAAATGCGCCGTCGCCGAGGCATCGCCGAGCAGAACCACGTTCTTGTAATGCCATGTCTCGCACAGCACCCTATCAAAGTTGATCCAGGCCGACCCGCGCCGGTGCTTGGCGTTCGACATCAGATCGTGACCGCCCAGATGGTCCGCAAAGACGTCTTCGCAGGCCGCGATCATCTGGTCCTGATCCATGGTGTCGAACCCGAAGGATTTCCACGTCTTTTCCGCGCATTCCACGATGAAGGTCGCGGTGTCGCCGTCAAACTGATAGGCATGCGCCCAGATCCAGCCGTGTTGCGTGTTCTTGAAGATGAAGGTGAAGGCGTCGTCGAATTTGGCATGGGTGCCCAGCCAGACGAACTTGCACGCCCGCCGGTCGATTTCGGGCTGGAAGGCATCGGCGTAAAGGGTCCGGGTGCGGGAATTGACGCCGTCTGCGGCAACGACAAGGTCATAGGTCTGACGAAGCGCGTCGATATCCGCGACCTCGGTTTCAAATTGAAGATCGACACCCAGTTCCCGGGCGCGGTTCTGCAGCAAAAGCAGCATCTGCTTGCGCCCCAGACCGCAAAAGCCGTGCCCCGTCGAGGTGATTTCAGACCTGCCCTTGATCACCTTGATGTCGTCCCAATAGGCAAAGTGATCGCGGATCAGGTCTGCGCTTACGGGATCGTTGACCGCCAGATTTTCGAGCGTTTCATCGGACAGGACCACCCCCCAGCCAAAGGTATCGTCGGCGCGGTTGCGCTCGATCACCGTCACGGGCCAATCGGGTTGCCGCAGCTTCAGGCTGATGGCGAAGTAAAGACCGGCGGGGCCGCCCCCGAGACAGACAGTCTTCATCGCACGCTCCTTCGCTGAGATGTTTCATCGACTGTCTCACCCCGCCAAAATCATTTCAAGTATAAAACTTTAGGCTTGAAGTTATTCTCGTCGTGGCGAAGAATGCATCTAGATGAAGAATCGCGCGGGCCTTAGGTGACGACGGCGCAATTGAACTGGCGGGGCTGAGACATGGCGGCGTTCCGGCACCAGACCAAGGTGATGTTTCAACACTGCGACCCGGCGGCCATCGTCTTTTACCCGCGCTATTTCGAGATGATCAACACCGTCATCGAGACCTTCTTCGACGAGGCCGTGAACTGGTCGTTCCGCCAGATGCATACCGTTGAAGGGGTGGGGGTTCCGCTGGGACAGATTTCCAGCGACTTTCACGCGGCGTCCCGCTTAGGCGACGTGCTGGACTGGACGCTCTCGTTCATCCGGATCGGCGGGGCCAGCGCGAACTTCAGTATCGATGCGATGTGCGCGGACGAGCCGCGCCTGACCGCCAGCGGCACGCTGGTGCTGGTCGATCTCAGGCAGATGAAATCGCGCCGCTGGCCGGATGCGCGCCGTGCCACACTTGCGACCTTTCTGGAGGACTAGACCGATGAGCACGATGACCATTCACCCCAAGGGTTGGAAACCCGCGAAAGGCTATGCCAACGGCATGGTCGCCGAGGGTCGCGTCCTGTTCGTCGGCGGGCAGATCGGCTGGACCGCCGATCAGGTGTTCGAGGCGCAGGATTTCATCGGTCAGATGCGGCAGGCCCTGACCAACATCGCCGAAGTCGTGCGCGCGGCGGGGGGCGAGGTGTCGGATATCGTGCGCCTGACATGGTATGTCACCGACAAGGCCGAATACCGTGCGCATCAAAAGGAAGTCGGCGCGGCTTATCGCGACGTGATGGGGTATCATTTCCCGGCGATGACGATGGTGGTCGTCTCGGCCCTGGTCGAAGACGACGCCAAGCTCGAGATCGAGGCGACCGCCGTTCTGGCAGGCTGATCGCGCGGCCTCGTGCGGCTAAGACTCGTCGAGCCACCTGTCGTCGACGTCGGGGAGCGGGATCGCCGCGCGCAGGGCGATGGTATAGGGATGCTGCGGCGCATCGAAGACTTGCGCAGTCTCGCCGGCCTCGACGATCTGACCGTCGCGCAGAACGATCAGCTGCCGGCACAACCGCCGGACTACCGACAAATCGTGGCTGATGAATGCCATCGTCAGCTTCATCTCTGCGACGATCTCTTCCAGTAGCCGAATGATCTGTGCCTGCGTGGAGACATCCAGTCCCGAAACGATCTCGTCCGCCAGAATGAACGATGGTTCAAGGGCGAGGGCGCGCGCGATGCCGACCCGTTGCCGCTGACCGCCGGACAACTGATGCGGAAACCTGTCGGCAAAGCGCCGACCCAGATGCACCCGGTCCAGCACCTCGCGCGCTTTCGCATCGGCACCCTCGATCCCGTGCAGCCGCATCGGCCCCGCGATCAGCCGCAGCACCGAATGGCGCGGGTTCAGCGACGACATCGGGTCCTGAAAGATCATCTGCAGGTGCCGTCGGTGCAGGCTGAGGGCTTGGGGTGACAGGTGGGTGATGTCGGTGCCATCGAACCGGATGCTGCCGGCAGTGGGCTCCAGCAACCGCACGAGGCATCGGCCGAGCGTCGATTTGCCTGATCCGGATTCCCCGACGATGCCTAAAACCTGTTCGCGCGGAATATCGAAATCCAGACCTTTGAGGATTTCGATTTGTGGCGCGCGACCGAAAAGTGGCCGCGCATTCAGATCCGCGAGGGACAGGTGCAGCCCCCGGATTTGCATCAGGGGTTCAGTCATGGCGCCTCTGGGCGTCGGCCTGCGCTATGTCGCGATCCAGGTCGGCGATGACCTGCGGCGGCACGGGCTGCAAGGACTCCTCTGGTCGGTCATAACGCGGTGTCGCCGCGATCAGGGCGCGGGTGTAGGCATGCGGTGTCGTGCCGAAAATTCGCCCTGCATCGCCCTGATCGACGACGTGCCCGGCGTAAAGAACGGTCAGACTGCGGCACAGTTTTGCCACCACGCCCATGTCGTGGGTCACGAACAACAAGGCCGTGTCGTGGCGGGCCTGAAGGTCGCGGATCAGGCGCAGGACCTGACGTTGCACGGTCACATCCAACGCAGTCGTGGGTTCGTCGGCGATGATCAGGGCTGGATCGGCGACGAAAGCCGCAGCGATCAAAACGCGCTGACGCATGCCGCCCGACAACTCGTGCGGGTAGGCGCGCATGACCCTTTCGGGTTCGCGGATCGCGACCTCTTCCAGCAACTCCGCGGCCCTTTGGCGGGCCTTCGGGCGGGGCCAGCCCAGAATGTGGATCAGCCGATCGGTCATTTGACCTTCGATGCGCCGACAGGGGTTCAGCGCGGTCAGCGGGTCCTGCGGGATGATGGCAATCCGTTCGCCCACGACGCGGCGCCGGGTCCGGCCTGGCAAGGCCAGCAGATCCTGCCCGTCAAACCGGATGCTCCCCCGCGTGACGGCGATACCGCGCGGCAGCAGTCCCGCCACCGCTTTGCCGATCATGCTTTTTCCGGCCCCGGATTCACCGACAAGTCCGTGTGCTTCACCCTGGTCCACCGTCAGAGAGACGGACCGCAAAAGCCGTGCCCCCTTAAGGCCCAGCCGGACGTCCAACCCTTCGATCTGCAAAAGCGCGCTCATCTCAGCACGGGGTCGATCCGGTCCTTGAGGCCTTCGCCGAACTGTCCGAACGACAGAACCGTCAGGAACAGTGCCACCATCGGTGCGATCAGGATCCAGGGCGCAAAGTGGATCTGGGTGCGACCCTCGGCGATCATGCCGCCCCAGGTTGGATCGTCAGACGAGACCGATAGGTTCACGAAGCTCAGGATCGCCTCGACGATCACGGCGATTCCCATTTCAAGCGAAAGCAGGACCATCAGGGTCGGCAGTACGTTTGGCAGGACTTCGGACACCAGAATGCCCAGACGCGACCGTCCGACAACCTGCGCGCTGGCAACGTAGTCCATGCGGGCCTGCACCATCGTTTCGGCCCGGATCACGCGGGCGAACCGGGTCCAGTCGATTACGGCGATGGCGATGATGACCGAATGCAGCCCGGTCCCAAGGACGGCGACCAGCAGGATGGCGAACAGGACTGGCGGAAAGCTCATCCAGATGTCGATCACACGACCGATGATGCGGTCGGTCCAGCCGCCAAGATAGCCCGCCAGCAGCCCCATGACCGACCCGATCAACGCAGCCGCCCCACCGGCGACGAAAGCCACGATCAAGGCGATCCGGGTGCCGTAGACAAGGCGCGACAACACGTCCCGCCCCAGACTGTCGGTGCCCAGCAGATAGCCCGGCTCGGCCCCCGCGAACCAGAACGGCGGCAGCCGTTCCAGGAAAAGGTCCTGCGCCAGCGGGTCGCGCGGCGCGATCCAGGGCGCCAGCACCGCTGCGGCCAGCAGGATCAGCAGCCATCCGCCAGCCAACCAGAGTCTAACCATGGCGCAAACGCGGGTTGAGGCTGGCATAGGCCAGATCCACGATCAGGTTGGTCGCGATGAACAGCACGGCGAACAGCAAAACGATCCCCTGGATGAGGGGCAGATCGCGGTTTATGACGGCATCGATGGCGAGATTGCCCAGACCTTCGTAGGAAAACAGTTTTTCCACGATCACCGTCCCGCCGATCAGAAAGGTAAATTGCACGCCAACAAGGGTCAGCGTGGGCAGGACAGCGTTGCGCAGCGCCTCGCGGAACAGCACGGCGACATGGGAAAAGCCCTTGGCGCGCGCCAGCATGACGTAGTCCAGATGCATGACCTCCTTCAGCGACTGCTTCAGGACCTGCGCGATCACGGCCGATAGCGGCAGGGCCAGGGCCACGGCGGGCAGGAACATGTGCATCGCCAGATCGCCGGTCACGCTGAAATCGAAACGCAGCAGACTCTCGATCAGCAGGAAATTGGTAGCATACTCCGGGTTGAGCGCGGGCGAGATGCGGCCCGAGACGGGAAAGACCGGATACAGCACGCCAAGCAGCAAGATGAACATCAGCCCCCACAGAAAATCCGGGATTGAAAGGGTCATGCCGTTCCAGAGATCCACAGCGGCCTCTGCCGGACCTTGACGGCGCAAGGTGCCGATCACGGCCAGCAGGGTGCCCAGAAGGATGGCGAAGAACAACGCAAGAAAGGCCAGTTCCAACGTGGCGGGCAGGCGGCCCAGCACGATCCCTCCGACGTCCTGGCGCAGCGAGATCGAGGTGCCGAAATCACCCTGCAGGACGCCGCCCAGCCAGATGAAGAACTGTGCGGGGATGCTGCGGTCCAGTCCGTAATTCATCCGCAGCCGTGCGATGTCGGCCTCGGTCGCGCCGGGCGGCAGCATCATCGCGATGGGGTCGCCGGGTGCCAGACGGATCACCACGAAAACCACCAGCGCGACACCGAACAGCGTGATCAGCGTCGTCACAAGGCGAAGGAGAGCATTTGTCATCGGCGCATATCTCGCCGGGACGGGCGGCGCGTGGACCGCACGCCCGGTCCGTCAACCGCGCTTGATGTTCTGCGGCGACAGCGCGCCAGAGGTCTGCGGTTCCACGATCAGGTCGGCCCGGTGGATGATCGGCTGGATGTATTGCAGGATCGGGATCACCAGGGCGTCTTCGGCGATCTTGCGGTCGACAGCCTTGTAGCCGTCAATCCGCGTTTGTTCGTCCGACTCGCCCCAAAGTGGCCCGATCATGTCGATCATGTCCTGCCCGTCCCAGACCGAATGCGGCGAAGGGCCGAACATCGCGAACCCGGTCGAGGTGGCCGGATCGCCCACTGCATTTCCCCAGTTATAGAACGCTGCGGGGGCCAGCGTGTCGGCGGCGCGCAATTCATAGTGTTTGGCGATCTCGTAGACCTCGATCTCGGCCTCGATCCCGATGCGGCGCCACATGCCGACGATGGCCTGAATCATCTCGTAGTCTTTGGGTTTGAAGCCGCGGGTCGTCTGGATCGTGAAAGTGACCGGATTGTCCGGCCCATAGCCGGAAGCGGCCAGAAGCGTCATGGCCTGTTCGGGATCGTAGGGCACCGCAATGGACGGGTCAAAGGCCGCGTATTCCGGCGTCTGAAGGGTCGAAAGCGGGACACCATAGCCTGCCAACAATCGATCGATGATCAACTGCTTGTCGATCGACATGGCCATCGCCTTGCGCACATTGGGGTCGTCCATCGGCGGCACGTCGTTCAGAAAGATCATGCCGATGTCCGACACCGCAGTCGCGGTGCCCGAAAGCTGGTCCATGGCACTCAAACGGTCGAATTCCTCGTAGGGGATTTCGAGGGTGACATCGGATTTCCCCGATTCCACCTCGGCGACGCGACTGGAGGCATCGGTCACAAACTTGATGGTCACGACATCGAAATCGGGTTTGTCGCCCCAGTACCCCGGATGCGCCTTGAGCCGGATAAAGGCGTTGCGTTCAAAACGGTCGACCATGTAGGGGCCCGATCCGATCGGTGCAGCTTCGAAACCCTCAGGGCCGACCTTCTCGAAATAGGTTTTTGGCAGGACGTAACCGGTCAGGAAGCCCATCCACTTGAACAGTGTCGGTTCGTATTCCAGCACGTCGGCGGTGATGACCTGACCGTCGATCTGGAAATTGCCGATCTTGGCCCAGACGAACTGGATCGGATTGTCGCCGGCGGGATCGCCCGCACGGGTCAACGACCACACCACGTCTTCGGGGGTGACGGGATCGCCGTTATGCCAGGTCGCGCCCTCGCGGACGGTCATCGTGATCTTCGCGTTGTCGTCGGTCCAACCCCAGTCGGTCAGCAGTCCGGGGCCAAAGCTCAGGTCGGCGTTCTGGCCAATGTACTGGTCGAAGATTGCCTGATAGATACCCTGAATTGTCGGGTTCACGGCCGAGGGGCCGGCGGTCGGATTGAACGACGGCAGATTGACGTTGTAGGCGATGGTCAGCTCTTCCGACTGGGCAAATGCCAGTTGCGGACGGGCGATCAGGCCGGTGGCAAGGCCCGCGGCTGCGGTGCCCAGAAGGGTGCGACGGGTCAGGGTCATGACGTTCCTCCAGATGCGTTGGCAGACGGCGCAAGGCCGCATGATATTTGGGATACTTGGGCGGGTCGATACAGGTGAGCGGGCCGACCCACGGACCCCTTGATCCGAGAATTGCTTTAATCTTAAAACATGTCAATGCATATAAATGGAGCCCGGACAGAGACCCGGACTGCAACTAGTAGCGCGCCAGTCGCTTGGCCAGAATCGTGCCCGACCCGGCCCCGGTTCCGGCCCCCGGCCATGTCGCAGCGCCGACCATCCACAGCCGCCTGATCGGAGTCGCGCCATCCGCGTAGCCCGGTACCGGGCGGAAGAGAAAGTTCTGCGCGGGATGGTGGCTGCCGCAAATCTGATCGCCGCCGACAAGGTTGGGATTGTCGGCCTCCAGATCCAGTGGCGACTGCACGAACTGCCCGATGATCTTGCGCCGAATTCCGGGCGCGTAGCGTTCGAGGATATCGAGAACACGCCGCGTGTAGTCATCCTTGACCTCGGTCCAGTCGCGCGACGTGATCTCGCCCGCCGCGTCGCCCAGAATCTCGGCGGGCACCATGCGGACTTGCACCCACAGCACGTGCTTGCCCGCAGGCGCGCGGCTGGGATCGATCGCGGTGGGCTGGCCCACGACCAGTACCGGCTCGATCGGCAAAAGACCCGCTTGCGCCGCGGCATAGGTGCTGGCCATCTGGTGCAGCGAGGGTGCCAGATGGACGTAGGCAAAGCGTGTCAACGCGGCCCCGGCGGCCCAGTCGGGCAGGCTGTCCATCGCCAGATGCAGCATCATCGTGCCGGGCGCATGGCGATAGCGCGCAAGCCCCAAGTCAAACCGCGCATTGCCCGATCCCTGCGGCAGCAGACGCGCCAGTCCGGACGGTGCCACGTTGGCAATCACGGCCTTTCTGGCCTCGATGCGCGTCCCGTCCGCAAGCAACACACCTTGGGCGCGACCCTTCGTGGTCAGCACCTGTACAACTGGCGTATTGCAACGCACGGTGCCGCCTGCAGCCTCGATCATCCCGACCATCGCCGTGATGATCGTGTCGGCCCCACCCTTGCCGATGACGAGGCCGAAGCTCTGGTTCGCCATCGCTTCGAGGTAGGGAAACACCGCGCCGCCGGACTGGTCGGGGGGGAAGTCCAGATGCATCCCCCAGGCCGCGCACATGACCTTGACCTGCAGGCTCTCAAAGGTTTCGTCCAGAAAGGCGCGGGGGCTTTGCAATAGCAACCGGGTCAGGTCACGCAGGTGGCCGAACCCGCGTTGGCGGGCCACCCGAAACGCCGTTTTCGACAGTGAACCAATGCGCATCGGGCTGCCCAGCACCGCGAAGATATGCGGCGCGTCCTGCGCAAATTCCGCCACCATCCGCCGCCATGTGGCCGCGTCTGCGGCCGAAATCTGCGCAATGCGGGCGGCGGTCTGGTCCAGGTCGGTAGACACGCCAAGCCAGCGTCCATCGGGAAATGCGGTCGCGAAACAGTCGGCCGCGGGGGCGAAGGCCATCCCGTGCGCGGCCAGCGCGGCACCATGTTCTGCGGCGAAGGCAGAGCCTGCGAAAAGCGACAGGTTCATCGCCCCAAGGTCGTGGCGAAAGCCGGGCAGGGTCACTTCTTTCGTCTTGACGGCCCCGCCGGGGGTGTCCGCCTGTTCCAGCACGTCGACCGACCAACCGCGGACCGCCAGCGCTGCCGCCGTCGCCAATCCATTGTGGCCCGCACCGATGATGACAGCGTCTTTCATGTGCGGCCTCCTGCCGCCAAATGCGTCGAGTCAACGCGTCGAGATATTTGCATGTGCATGTTTTTCTGTCTACGCTCCGGGTGACAGGATCAGGGACAAGGAGACCGCAAATGTCAGCAACGGATGTGATGAAAGATCTGGGCGCGAAACTGCTTTCGGGCGAGATCAGGGTGGTGGATCTGTCGGGCTCGCTCGGGCCCGATACCCCGATCCTGCAACTGCCCCCGGATTTCGCCAAGAACACCCCCAGGGTCGAGATTCACAAGATCAGCGAATACGACAAGGACGGTCCGTTTTTCGCGTGGAACTGGATGGTGCTGGGCGAACACTCCGGCACCCATTTCGACGCGCCGCATCATTGGATCACCGGCAAGGACTACGCCGACGGCTTTACCGATACGCTGAAGCTGCAACGGGTCGTGGCCCCGGTGAACGTTCTGGATTTCTCGCGGGAAAGCGCTGCGGACGTCGATTTCCTGCTGACCCCCGAACACGTCAAGGCCTGGGAGGCTGAACATGGCGCGATCGGTGCAGGTGAATGGGTGGTGATGCGCACCGACTGGGACAAACGCGCCGATGACGAAGGCAAATTCCTGAACGCCGACGACAGTGGCCCGCATTCCCCCGGACCGACACCTGCATGTGTCGAATACCTGTTGTCCAAGAAGATCGTCGGCTGGGGCACCCAGTGCATCGGCACCGATGCGGGGCAGGCGGGTGGCATGACCCCGCCGTTTCCCGCGCACAACTTCCTGCACCGCGACAATTGCTTCGGTTTGGCATCCCTCGCCAATCTGGACCAGTTGCCCGCCAAGGGGGCCGTGCTGATTGCAGCGCCGCTGAAAATCGCACACGGCACCGGCAGTCCGATCCGGGCCATGGCGCTAGTCGCGGACTGATGCCGCAGGACGTCATCGTCGTCGGCAGCGGGATCAACGGTCTGGTCGCCGCGGCGCTTCTATCAAAGAAGGGCAAGCGCGTCCTTCTGCTCGAGCGTGACACCCAGATCGGCGGTTGCATCCGCACCGCCGAAATCACCGCACCGGGGTTCCTGCATGACGTGATGGCCACAACCTTTGTGCTGTTCCTGACCGGCCCCGCCTATGGCGCGCTGGCTTCTGATCTGGAACGGCACGGGGTGGAATTCGCGCACAGCGATCATCCGACTGCAGTACTGAGGCCCGACGGCACCGCGGCTGTGCTGTCGAAGGACCGCGCGGCCAACATCGCGACACTAGAGGCGCTGGCCGCCGGTGACGGCGCGGCCTTCACAGCCGCGGCCGACGGAGTCGGCGCAAACGCCGAGCTGATCTTTGGGTTGCTGGGGCAGGGGCTTTGGAGCCGTCAGACCCTCGGGTTACTATCGCGCGAGGCTTGGCGACGCGGCCCGCGCGGGCTGGCGGCGTTCTTGGGTCAAGGTCTGGCGCCCGCACGCGGCTGGCTCGAAACCGCCTTTGCCTCCGAGACCGCGCGTGCCCTCTTCGCGCCTTGGGTCCTGCATTGCGGTCTGGGTCCGGAATCGGCCTATTCTGCCCAGATGGCCAAGGTGATCGCCTTCGCGCTCGAGGCCGCAGGCGCACCGATCGTCAAAGGCGGCGCCGGGCGCCTCGTCGATGGCTTCCGTGCGATCATCGAGGAACACGGAGGCACGATCCGGACCGGGGCGGATGTGGACAGGATCGACGTCGATAACGGCACGGTCCGGGGCGTGCGACTGACGACTGGCGAAACCCTGCCGGCCCGCCATGTCGTGGCCTCTGTCGCGCCGGGACAGCTTTATGGCAGGCTTGTCCCCGATCCCCGGCCCGAGACGCAGGTCGCGACCAGGGCGTATCGCCATGGCCTGGGCAATTTCCAGATGCACTATGCGCTGAAGTCGCCGCCCCGATGGACAACGCCGGGGTTGGAGCGGGTCGCGTTGATCCATCTGACGCCGGGCCTTGACGGGGTGTCCAAGGCGGTGAACGAGGCGACGCGTGGCATGTTGCCGGCAGAGCCGACGATCTGCGTCGGCCAGCCCACGGCACTGGATCCGTCCCGCGCGCCGGACGGTGCCGCGACCCTGTGGCTTCAGTTGCCAGAGGCACCGGTGCATGTGAAAGGCGACGCGGCGGGCACCATCACCCCACCCATAGACGGCCACTGGACGCCGGCGCTGCGCGAAGCCTATGCCGACCGGGTGGACAAGCTGCTGGCGCGGAATATTTCGGGCTTTTCCGAGACGGTCATCCAACGACGCGCCTATTCCCCCGCCGACCTTGAAGCGATGAATATCAATCTGGTGGGCGGCGATCCTTATGGCGGCAGCTGTGCGCTGGACCAGTTTTTCCTTTGGCGTCCGTTCAAGGAATCGGTCAATCACCGCACCGAAATTCGCAACCTGTGGCACATCGGTGCCGCCACCCATCCCGGCCCGGGTCTGGGCGGCGGATCTGGTTTTCTGGTCGCAAACAGGATTAAGTGAACCGGATGGCAAAGGATCAAACGGCGCAGAATCCGGTCGCGCGCCCGGCACAGACGCTGGGCGAAATCGGGTTGTGGCAGTTCGCGCCCTATCTGATGAACCGGATCATGGGCCGCTACAACGCCAACATCCAGACCGCATTGCGCGGACAGAACCTGACGACGCCAAAGATGCGGACGCTGGCGATGCTGGCGGTGGTGCCAGGGCTGACCATCAATGAACTATCGGTCTATGCGGTGACCGAGCAATCGACCATGTCGCGCACCCTCGAAGCGATGGAAAAGGCCGGACTGATACGCAGACAGGCCCGCGACAGCGACGCACGCGTGCGCGAGATCTACCTGACCGACGAAGGTCGGGCAGAGTTCGACGCCGCATGGCCCACGATGTATGCCCGCTACGCGGAAATGTTCATCGATATCCCGGACAGCGACCGCGCGGCCTTTGTCGACACTCTGCAGAAGATCCTCAAGAACGTGCGCCTCCACGATATTTGACGATCCAAGTGCGGGCCCGGTGCGGCCCGGCGCGCGGATCCTCCACGCGCATGGACGATCCGTTTGCAGCACCTCAACTTTCCGGTGGTGCGCGCTATGCTTCTTTGTCAAAGTGTATGCAAATGGATATAAACCGCACCGCTGAGGAGGGAGCTTCATGGCCGAGAGATCGTTCAAGAAAGAGGTGGAGCAGCTTCGCATCGGCGCGGGAGATATCTTCCGCGGAGAAGGTATCCTTGCGATCACCAAGGCCCTGCTTGAAAACGGTGTCGGTTACGTCGGCGGCTATCAGGGCGCACCGATCAGCCACTTGATGGACGTTCTGGCAGACGCCGAAGAACTGATGGCCGAACTGGGCATCCGGTTCGAAGCCAACGCATCAGAAGCGGCCGCCGCCGCCATGCTGGCCGCGTCGGTCCATTATCCGATTCGCGGGGCCGTCACTTTCAAGTCCACCGTCGGGACCAATGTCGCGTCCGACGCGCTAGCCAATCTGGCATCCGGAGGCGTGACCGGTGGTGCACTGATCATCGTGGGCGAGGATTATGGTGAAGGGTCCTCGATCATGCAGGAACGATCGCACGCCTTTGCGATGAAATCCCAGATATGGCTGCTCGACCCGCGCCCCAACCTGCCCTCGATCACCGACGCGGTGCGCCACGGGTTCGCCTTGTCCGAGGCATCGAACACCCCCGTCATGTTGCAGGTCCGGATCCGCTGCTGCCATGTCCACGGCGCGTTCACGGCGCGCGACAACCAACGCCCGCCTCTGACCGTGCGCGACGCGCTGTCCAACCCGCGGCGCGACACCAACCGTATCGTCCTGCCGCCCGCATCCTTTCGCCACGAGCAGGAAAAGATCCACACACGCTGGCCCGCCGCCGTCGATTACATCACGACGCACGGCCTGAACGAGGTCTTTGGCCCTGATGAGGCGCGCGTCGGAATCGTGTTGCAGGGCGGCATGTACAACGCTGTCATCCGCGCCTTGCAGCGTCTGGGGCTGGCCGACGTCTATGGCGATACCGATGTGCCGCTTTATTGCCTGAACGTGACCTACCCGTTGGTTGACGCCGAATTCCTGGCCTTTTGCGGCGGCAAGGATGCCGTTCTGATCGTCGAGGAAGGTCAGCCCGACTATATCGAACAGGCGCTGCGCGCCGTCCTGAACAAGGCAGGACACGGCATCAAGGTCTCTGGCAAGGGCGTGCTGCCGATGGCGGGTGAATATACCGGGCAGGTCATGCTGGACGGGATCGAAAGCTTTCTGCGCCAGTATGCGGATGATATGCTTGCGGACCGCGCCCGGGCGCCCAACCGACCCGGCCCGGTGCCGGACCTGACCCGCGTCGTGCCGGGACGCCCGCCGGGCTTTTGCACCGGATGTCCCGAACGGCCGATCTTTGCCGCGATGAAACTGGTCGAGGAAGAGCTGGGCCCGCACCAGATCTCGGCCGATATCGGATGTCACCTGTTCTCCATCATGCCCCCGTTCGAACTTGGCGGCACGACCATGGGCTACGGCCTTGGGCCGGCCTCGAACGCGGCCTTCGACGGTGGCGGCGAACGCCGCCCGATCTCGATCATGGGCGATGGCGGATTCTGGCATAACGGGCTGTCGTCGTCGATCGGCAATGCGGTGTTCAACAAGTCCGACGGCGTGACCATCATCGTCGACAACTATTATTCGGCCGCGACAGGCGGTCAGGATATTCTGTCGTCGCGCGCGGGCAATCCGACCAAGCAGACCCAAAACCCGATTTCCCGCGCGCTGAAAGGCGTCGGCGTGGGCTGGGTGCGGCAGGTGGACCGGACCTATGACGTGTCACGGATGCGCAAGGTTCTGAAAGAGGCGCTGACCACGGATCACGCCGGCCCCAAGGTGATCGTCGCCTCATCAGAATGCATGTTGAACCGGGAGCGTCGTGAAAAGCCGTTGCTGGCCCAAGCCATCAAGGACGGTCGCCGGGTCGCGCGGCCCAAATTCGGCGTCGACGAAGAAATTTGTACCGGCGATCATGCCTGCATGCGGCTGTCTGGGTGTCCGTCCCTGACGCTCAAGATGCCGGACGACGCGCTGCGTGACGACCCGGTCGCCCATATCGATCAGACGTGCGTCGGCTGCGGCAACTGTGGTGAGGTGGCCGATGCGGCGGTGCTGTGCCCGTCGTTCTATCAGGCCGATCTGGTGCATAACCCGTCCCGGTTCGAGATCGGGAATGCCCGATGGCAACGCCGCGCCATCGACTGGTTGCAGAACCGACGCGCCGGCAAGCGTCTGGCGCGCGAGACTGTGCGATGAAGGATGCGGCGATCGTAAGCCCGGAAATGCCCGACGTTCGGTTGGACCAGATCGTCAAACTGGCAATCATGGCGGTGGGCGGGCAGGGCGGTGGCGTCTTGACCGACTGGATCGTCGATCTGGCCGAAGGTAACGGTTACGCCGTGCAGGCGACCTCGGTTGCAGGGGTCGCGCAGCGCACCGGGGCGACGATCTATTACGTCGAGATGTTGCCGCAAAGCGGTCGTCTGCCGGTGCTGGCGCTTGCCCCGGCCGAAGGCGATGTCGACATTCTGATCGCCGCCGAGATGATGGAGGCAGGGCGCGCCATCATGCGCGGCTTCGTCACCCCGGACCGCACGACGCTGATTGCGTCGTCGCACCGCGCGCTGGCCATATCCGAAAAGATCGCTCCCGGCATGGGGTTGGCCGACAGCGATGCGGTGCGCAAGGCGGCAGGCGAAAGCGCCAGACGGGTCATCATCTTCGACATGGAAACGATCGCGCGCGAGGCGGGCTCGGTCATCTCGGCCAGCCTGTTCGGGGCGTTGGCCGGATCGGGAACGCTGCCGTTTCCGTCCGAAGCCTACCGCGAGACGATCCGCGCCTCGGGGCGCGGGGTCGGGGCATCGTTGAAGGCTTTCGATATGGCGTTGGCCGCTGCGGCAGGTGAAGACGCAATGCCCGTTGGCAATCTGGAGGATGCACCCGCACCCGGCGGCATCCTGCCGCTATCGGCCACGCCGGTAGACGCAGAGCATGAGCCAGGCCGTATCGTTGGGCCGGACAGGTTGCTGCGCGACTGGCAAGCGCTGATTGCGCGGGTTGCAGCGCTACCCGGCCACGTCGCCGCCATCGCCGACCTCGGCTTGCGCAAGCTGGTGGACTATCAGGATGCGGCTTACGGGGCTGCCTATCTGGACCGGATCGACGGGCTGTTGCGGCAAGACCGTGCCGCGGGCGGTGCGGCGAAAGAGTTCGCTTTTACGGCGACTGCGGCCAAATATCTGGCGAATGCCATGGCCTATGACGACATCCTGCGGGTCGCCGATCTGAAGACACGCCAAGGCCGCCATGCGCGGATCAGTGACGAGATGCGGGCAACCGAAGGGACGCTGGTGCAGGTCACCGAATACTTTCACCCCGGCGCAGCCGAGGCAATCAGCATCATGCCCCGTCGCCTTGGTCTTTGGGTCGAGGGGCGGGCCGGGCTGGTGCGCGGGCTGGACCGTATCGTCAACCGGGGCCAGCGTCTGCGGACCGACCGGCTGGCGACGTTTCTGGCGCTTTATGCCATTGCGGGCCTGCGACGCTGGCGACGCGGGTTGCTGCGCCATGACCGCGAGATGGCGCATATCGACGGCTGGCTGGACGTGGCGCTGGGGCGTTTGCCCTCCGATTACCGCCACGCGGTCGAGACGTTGAAGGTCCGGCGGTTGATCAAAGGCTACAGCGACACCCACGCGCGGGGCCTGTCAAAGTTTCAGCGGGTGATGGCGGGCGCGGAACTGGTGACGGGGCGCGACGACGCTGCCGATTGGACAGCCCGCCTCGTGGCGGCTGCCTTGGCCGACCCAAAGGGCGCGGCGCTGGACGGCGCGCTGCAGACCATCCGGTCTTTCACTACCGCGGGTTCAGCCTAACCCGACATCGTCGCCAGACAGGCCGCCAACCGGTCGAGCCCCAGTTGCAGGTTCGTGCCCTCGCCACCGCCCACGCCTAACCGGATATGGTGCGCCAGATCGTAGGCCGCCCCCGGCAACAGGAAGGTGCGGTACGGCGGGGCCAGCAAGGTACGGGCGAAGACCTCGCCGTCGATGCCGTCAGGCAGGCGCGCCAGTCCGATCAGCCCGGCCTGCGGGCGGACCCACGACAGGCCCGGTGTTGCGCGCACGAAAGCATCCATGCGGGCCAGCCCCGCCTGACCTTCGGCGCGCGCGGCGGCAATCGCGGGGCCAAGGCGTTCCGGTCGCAGCGCGATTTCTGCAATGACTTCGCCCAGAATGTTCATGATCTCGCTGGAATTCTCGCGCAGAACGATGGCGTCCATCACCAGATCGCGGTCACGGCAGATCAGCCAACCGGTGCGCAGCCCCTGCAGCCCCAGCGCCTTGGACACGCTGCCGGTCGTGATGCCGCGTTCGTAAAGCCCCGCCACCGAGGGCGCCCGGGGACCGTCCCATTCCAGACCGGCATAGACCTCGTCGACCAGAAGCCATGCGCCGACGTCGCGGGCAATAGAGACTATTTCTTCCAATTCTGCCGCATCCATCATGCGGCCCGTGGGGTTGTTGGGATTTGTCAGGAAAATCAGCTTCGTACCCGGCTGGACTGCGTCTCGAAACCGGTCCAGCGGCAGCCGCCAACCATCGGATTCGTCGCGCGGAACAGCGACGATTTCGGCCTGCTGCGCGCGGCCCAGCACACCGGCCTGCGGCCAGCCGGGCATATCCGTCACCAACCGGTCGCCGGGTTCCAGAAGCTGCCGCATGACCAGATAATTCGCCTCGGCGGCGCCCGCCGTCACCAGCACGTCATCGGGGTCGCAGATCCCGCCCAGCCCCGCCTGCGACAGGATCTGATTGCGCAGCGCGGGCAGGCCGCGAAAGGACCGCTGGTTCCAGTCAAGCGGCAGATCGGGATCGAGATCGTCAAGGAACGCGCCCAGCCGGGGCGAGGTGGACAGTGAAAACCCGACGATGGCCTCGGGGGTCTGCGCCGTTGTTTCCAGCAGGTAGGCGAACAGCTTGTGAATCTCGACTTTCATTGGCATCTTTTCCCGATGTTAGATCTCGCTTTGCTCAAGGGGCGGCCCGCCCGCCTGACCGTTCTGGATTTCGGCACGTTTCGCGTGTACGCGGGCCCCCGCGACATCGGGATCTGCGGCTTTCTGCTGACCACCGATGCGGGCGAACACGTCCTGATCGACAGCGGCTTTCCCGTCAAGTACGCCCACGACCCTGTCAGCGCGACTGCAGAGGACGCGCTGGGCACCTTCGGTAAGGTCTTGTCGATCACGCCGGATAACATGCCTGCGGCACAGTTGGTCCGCGCCGGTGTCGCGCCAAAGGATATCGACCTCTTCATCCTGACCCATACCCATATCGATCATCTGGGCGGTCTGTTCGATTTTCAGCAGGCGCCACTGTTGATCTCGGCGGTGGAACGCGCCTTGCCAAGGCCGCTGTACTGGACGGGCGGTCAGCCGTGGAACTGGCCCGACCGGCGCTACATCACCGTCGCGGAAGATGCCAAGGTCGGCCCCGGGTTCACGCTCTACCAGACGCCGGGACATGCCCCGGGGCAGATCGCGTTCATCGTCGATCTGCCGCGCACCGGGCCGGTTCTGCTGGCCTCGGACGCGATTTCCCGCCCGTCCGAGATCGAAGAGCGGTTCGATACCGCGTGGAATCCGGCGCAGGCGATCGCCAGCGCCGCGCGGCTGATGGATCTCGCCCGCGACCGTGATGCCTTCATCATCTATGGCCACAGTCCTACCCAATGGATCACGCTGCGCAAAGCGCCGGAGCATTACGATTAACGCACATCCCGGCCCTGATTGAGGATGATGACGTTGCCACTGCAGATGTCGCCCGCCGGCGAGATCAGGAATCCGACCCAGGCCGCGATTTCGGCTGGCTGCATGGCGCGCCCGTGGGGCATCTGGGCAATCGCCGCCGCCAGCACCTCGGCGGTAACGACCTTGAACAGCGGTGTTTCGGTCATTGCAGGCGCAATCGAGTTCACGGCGATCATCTCGCGGGCATACCTGCGCGCCAGATCCTTGGTCAGCGTGTCCAGCGCCGCTTTGGATGCGCGGTAGTGCGGCGGGTCGAAAACGTCGAAGTTGTAGGCGCCGTTGGACGAGATATTGACGATCTTGCGCACGCCCGGACGACCGGCCATCAGGGGAACGGCGGCCTGACAGCAGTGAAAGGCCGCGTTGAAGTTCAACTGCATCTGCGCCTCAAGCTCGTCGTCCGGAATGTCGGGAAATGCCGACATAAAGCAGGTGCCCGCATTATTGACCAACCCGTCCAGGCCGCCACCCCAGCTCTCGATCCGCGCGAACGTGTCGCGGATGGCGTCAGGTTGCATCAGGTCCACGGGGCAGGGCACCAAAGCCGCGCCATGTGCGTCGGACAGGGCCGCCAACCCGTCCGCGTCGCGGTCCAATGCCGCGACCTGCATGCCGTCCCCGATCAGACGTGCCACGATGGCGCGCCCCAATCCACCGGCCGCCCCTGTGACCGCTACGATCCGCTGCATCCCCGATCCCCCGCCGCTTGTGGTTTCCATATCTGCTGATTAACTTGCATTTGCATACGCTGAGAGGCAAGAGCATGCGCAATATTCTGACAGGAATTCGGCTGCCGACGGAGGACCTGTGTGGAGATATCCCTTTGTATATCAGTATATTGGGGATACGGCTGGCCATGAAGTCAGGCCGTGCATGATCAATCCCAGCTATTTCCTGAACCATTCCATCGGTCAGTTTCCGGGCAAGGCCGATCTCATGGCCACCGCCATGACCGATTTTGCGCAAATATGGGGCGCGGGCGACGATTCCCAATGGCCCCGCGTCCTTTCAGACCGTGCGACCTTCCTGTCGTTGTGGGAAGAACTGATCGATGCCCCGGCAGGCACCTTGACCACGACCGAGTCGGTGACGGCCGGGCTTTACAGCGTCTTGGGTGCTTTGCCATCCGGGATGCTGGCCGGACGGCGGGTATTGGTGGCGGCGGACTGTTTTCCCAGCCTGCATTTCCTGTTGTCGGGGCTGGCGGCGCGGCGCGGCTTTACGCTGGACACCGTGCCGCTGCGCGACGGGGAAACCTGGGTCCGAGAAGAGGACGTTATCGCCCGTCTGGGGCCGGATGTGGCGCTTACACTGGTGACCCTCGTGACCTCGATTGCCGGATACCGCGCCGACCTTGAGGCGCTGTTGCCCGCGATCCGGGCGGCAGGCTGTCTGATCGTGCTCGACCTGACGCAGGGGATCGGATTGGTGCCGGTATCGGTTGCGCAACTTGCGCCGGACGTCGTGGTTTCGACCTCCCTCAAATGGCTGTGCGGCGCCCCGGGGGCAGGGATCCTTCATCTGACGCCGGCGCTTCTTGACCTGTGCCGTCCGGAATTGCGCGGCTGGTTCAGCCAGCCCGATCCCTTCTCGTGGGATCTGGACGGCTTTGCCTACGCCGCCGACGCACGGCGGTTCGATGCGGGCACGCCCGCGCCACTGGCGGCCATCGCTTCGGTGCCGGGGCTGCGCTGGCAAGCCGCAAAGGGCAGCGTTGCCTTGCTTGATCATGCGCAAACGCTGGGTGACGCGATCATTGACGCGGCGCAGGGCTTGGGTCTGACAGCGGCGTCACCCGTCGCGCGGGCGCGACGCGGGGGCAGCGTGATGCTGCGTCTGCCCGAAAGGTGCGACCCGGCGCAGGTGGTGGCGCGATTGCGCGCAGACGGACTGTACACCGATGCCCGTGGCGCGATCCTGCGGCTTTCACCCGGCGCCACGACCCGGATGCAGGATGTCACCCGTCTGATGGCGCGCCTTTCGCAGTTGCTGTAACGCGCCCGAGACTGCCCGGCGACAGGGTGATCGTTCAACCCTGAAACTTCATGCTTGAAGCAAGTATCGCATGGCAATAACATCTGATCCAATATCTAAGCAGCCTGAACATCCCAAGCCCGCGCATTTAATCGCACCGCCCGGACATGGCGCCAAACCGCGGTTGTCCGTTTGTCCCAAAACGTCCGTGGAGGACCCCGACATGACCAAGACCGTCACCCGCAAGCATCTGTTCGATCTGCCCGGAGAGGTGATCTATCTGGATGGCAACTCGCTGGGGCCGCTGCCGAAATCGGTGCCTTCGCTTGTTCAGCGCATGGTCACGGACGAATGGGGCCAGATGCTGATCCGGGGCTGGAACAAGGCGGGATGGTTCGCCCAACCTGGCCGCGTGGGTGACCGTATCGGCACGCTGATCGGCGCGCCAGCGGGGTCCGTCATGGTGGGCGATACCCTGTCGATCAAGGTGTTTCAGGCACTGGCGGCGGCATTGGCGATGAACCCTGACCGCAAGATCATACTCTCTGACAGTGGCAACTTTCCCACCGACCTTTACATGGCGCAGGGTCTGTTGGACCTCGTGGGGAGGGGACACAGTTTGCGCGTGGTCGATCCAGAAGCCGTCGCAGGCGCGATGGACTCAGATATCGCCGCGGTTCTGCTGACCGAGGTCGATTACCGCACCGGACGCAAGCACGACATGACCCCGATCACCCGTGCCGCACAGGATGCGGGGGCCGTGATGATCTGGGATCTTGCCCACAGCGCTGGCGCGCTGCCGGTGGATCTGACCGCATCGGGCTGTGAGTTCGCGGTGGGGTGCACTTACAAATACCTTAACGGGGGGCCGGGGGCGCCTGCGTTCATCTACCTTCGCCCCGACCTTGCCGACATCGCCCTTCCAGCCTTGCAAGGCTGGATGGGACATGACGCGCCCTTCGCGTTCGATCTGGACTATCGCCCGGCAGGCGGAATCGAACGGATGCGTGTTGGCACGCCACCGGTCATCCAGCTCTGCGCGCTGGAGGAGGCCCTCTCAGTCTGGGACGGTGTCACCATGGAAGCAGTCCGCGCGGCTTCCATCGCCTTGATGGAGCAGTTCATCGCCGAGGTGGAACAGCGCTGCCCGCAACTGGCCCTTGCCAGCCCGCGCGATCCACAGTTGCGCGGTTCGCAAGTGTCATTCCGCTTTGCAGAAGGCTATGCTGCGATGCAGGCGCTGATCGACCGGGGTGTGATTGGCGATTTCCGCGCGCCCGACATCATGCGCTTTGGCTTTACGCCCTTGTATCTGGACAGCGCCGATGTGACCCGCGCCGTCGATATCCTCGCGGATGTTTTGATCAACAATCTCTGGCGCGACGCAAAATATCAGAGCCGCGCGACAGTAACATAGGACCGTCTTTCATGTCGGCGGCTTGTGGTCGAGCCGTTGGCAGGGGCTCATGGACGAGGTTTTCGTAAGAATCAAAGGCAAGAGGTACCACCCGATGGATCGCATGTGCTGGCCGCCCAGCCGTGGCCTCTGACCTCTTCGGCGACCGTGCCACACTTGCCTTCATGCGCATTGACGCGCGACCCTGCGAGAAGCGGCGAAAGCCGTCGGGGACTTCGCGGTGGGGCGTCGCGGTGATCGGCTCGCCGTCCACAAATAGCAATGCCGTAGCCTTCGGGGCGAAGCTAAAAGGGCGGGCCTGGGCGCCACGCCCGGCGAGGATTTGCCTGCGCCTCAATCGATGCCGTTGGCTTTGTGTTCTTCGGGGGACAGGTTTTTGAGGTCAAAAGGTTGGCTGCCGTTTGGATTTCAAACTGTAGCCTCAAAATGCTTTTCAACCGCACGAAATCAGGTCGATCTTGACAACATACCAACCGGTTGGTACCTAGCGTCATGTCGAACAAATTGCCCCCTGTCCAACCCGCCGGCACCAAGGCCAAGCTGCTTGATGCGGCAACGCGGCTGGTACGCGAGAAAGGTTTTTCCTCGACCAGCGTTGATGATTTGTGCAAGGCCGCAGGGGTTACGAAGGGCGCGTTCTTCCACCATTTTGCCTCCAAGGAGGCCCTGGGCGTCGCGGCCGCAAACTATTGGGCCGATACGACCTCTGCGTTATTCGCGCAGGCACCGTACCATGCGCCCGGCAATCCGCTTGACCGCGTCTTCGCCTATCTTGACGTCCGCGCCGCGTTGATTGTGGGCGGCGTCGCCGAATTCACCTGCCTTGTCGGCACGATGGTGCAGGAAGTCCACGAGACCAGTCCGGCAATCCGCGCCGCTTGCGACGCCAGCATCACGGGCCATGCGGAAACCCTCGTCCCTGACATCGCGGCAGCGCTGAAAGCGCACGCGGTCGTGGGGATCGATCCGCACGGCCTGGCGATGCACACCCAAGCCGTTCTGCAAGGCGGTTTCATTCTGGCGAAAGCTAAAAACGATCCTGAGGTCGCGCGCCAGAGCGTCGTGTATTTGAAGCATTACGTCGCCCTGCTGTGCGGCGTTTCTGTTCCCGAATGACAGGATAAAACCCATGAAGACGACTTTCGGCAATTTCAAGACGACTGCACTAAGGACAAAGAGCGTTGCGGTCTGGTCTGGCCTCGCACTCAGCGTCCTTGCCATCGCTTTCATGACGCTCGACGGCGCAATGAAGCTCGTGCCATTTTCCGTCGTGACGGACACGATGGCACAGCTTGGTTGGCCGGCCGACATCGCAACGGCGCGCTTGCTGGGGGTGCTGATACTCGGGGCGACGCTGCTTTACGCGATACCCCGCACCAGCGTGCTCGGCGCGATTCTTCTGACGGGCTATCTCGGTGGCGCCGTCGCGACGCATCTGCGGATCGGGAGCCCCTTGTTCAGCCATATCCTGTTCGGCGTCTATATCGGCGTGATGGTGTGGGGTGGGCTTTGGCTGCGTTACCCCCGGGTGCGGGCACTATTCAACTGAGAAGAAACACAATGTCATTCCAAGGTTATCTGAGCAATATCCAGGCAAAGACCGGAAAATCACCTGCCGACTTCCGTCGTCTCGCCGCCGAGCACGGCTTCAGCGACGACAATGGCCTGTGCGCGGGCGTGAATGCGGGTACGGTCATCGACTGGCTGAAGGCCGATTTCGACCTTGGACACGGCCATGCCATGGCGATCGTCACCTTGCTGAAGGGTTCCAAGAAAGAAGGAGTTGAGTGATGGCCTATATCGACGGTTTCGTGATCCCGGTGAAAACTGCGGACAAACAGATGTTCACCGATCACGCTAGGCGGATCGACAAATTCTTCATCGACACCGGCGCGCTGCGTGTTGTCGAGTGTTGGGGCGATGATGTGCCTGCCGGAAAGATCACCGACTTTGCACGCTCGGTGCAGGCCACCGCTGACGAGACGGTGGTGTTCAGCTGGATCGAATGGCCCGAGAAGGTCACCCGCGACGCCGCCATGAAGGCGCTGCAAACGAACACCGCCATGATGGCCGAGCCGATGCCTTTCGACGGCAAGCGGATGATCTATGGCGGGGTCGACCCCATCTACATCGCGGAGAAATGACATGACCCAGCATCAGCAGGCCGAGCGTGATGCGCTTGCGTTGGACAAAAGCAGCAAGGCGCTGCTCGAACTTAACCCCGTGGAGACGTAACATGGCAAACCATCAAGGCGATTTCATCTGGTACGAACTGATGACGACGGATGCCGATGGCGCGCGCACCTTCTACGAAGCCGTGGTCGGATGGCATATCGAGGCCGAACCTTCGGGCGCGATGGATTATCGGATGATCGCTACCGAGAATGGTTCGGTCGCCGGACTGATGCCACTGACCACCGAAATGCAGGCCGGTGGTGCCAAACCGGCATGGCTCGGCTACGTGGCAGTCGATGATGTGGATGCGATGGCGAAATCCTTCGCCGACGGTGGTGGCGCTGTCCTTTTGCAGCCGTGGGACATCGCCAACATTGGTCGAGTGGCCCTTATCACCGACCCGCAGGGCGCGCCGCTTTACATCATGAAGCCGACCCCGCCCGCCGATAACCCAGATATGGAAAGCCTGTCGTTCTCGTATGACACGCCGCGCGCTGGTCATTGCGCCTGGAACGAACTGGCCACAAGCGATCCGGCAGCGGCGCTGCACTTCTACGGCCAGCGTTTCGGCTGGGTAAAGGACGGCGAGATGGATATGGGGCCAATGGGAAAGTATGAATTTTTGCGGCGCGCTGGCGACGTGCCCGAAGGATCCATGCACGGAATGATCGGTGCAGTGATGCCCAAGATGCCGCAGATGCCCGTGTCAATGTGGACCTACTATTTCCGCGTCCCGGACATCGACACGGCGGTGGCAGCGATCACTGCGAACGGCGGCAACATCGTCCAGCAGCCCATCGAGATTCCGGGCGGCGACTTTTCGATGGTTGGCGTCGATCCGCAGGGTGCGGCGTTCGCGCTCGTTGGGAGCAGGCGCAAATGATATGTTCAAGAACACAATCTGCCTGTGGTTTTACCACGACGCCGACGCGGAAGCTGCGATTTGATATCTGCTGATTACCTGTCGCATCCCGGAAGGTGATCTGGCTGTTTCCTGAACAGTTCCAACTTGAAGTCGTGCCATTCCTTCATCGCCTGCAAGGGCGTTTTTTGCTGCCAAAAAGCTGAGGTGGTTGCTGATTGTAGGGCCAGACAAAGCGGTGCAGCGTGGTCTCGAGTTCCACCACTTTTGGAGATCGAACGTCATTTCCCACCACACCGTCCTCGATCACCATATCGCGACTGGCGATTTTTTTGCGTCGCCTCCGGTGTGAGATAGCTGACTGGTATAGTTTTCCTCATCCGGCGCCTCTAACCGTATCGATTCCCATCGCGCAGGCTCTCAGGTGAAAATTTTTGCAACAATGCCCTTCGGAATACATAGCTAACCCGCTTTACTTATTGATGGAAAGGCTCGGTTATGACAACTTTTCACTATGGATCGGGGTTAAAAAGCCGCCAGAATTGAGGTAAATTCCGTATTGACGGGGGAGCGACGAAAATGGCGAAAGGTGCATTGTTCATAAGCTGGGGGCCACTAATACCCGGACGCGAAGAAATTGGCGCTGGCGTGTTGCAGGGCGCGATGCAGCTCCTGGAGGTCTATCGTGGTGCAGGGCGGATCGACGGTTTCGATGTCTATACTCTTGAACCGCACCGTGGGGACCTTCAGGGTTTTGTGATCCTCACTGGCGATAAGGACGTGCTGGCCATTTTACGTGTGGACGATGAGTTTGTGAAAACCATTGTGGGTGTACAGCTTGTGCATCAAAAGGTAGGTGTCGTAGGGGCCCGGACTGGGGCTGAGATGATGGCACTTTTCGGCATGTGGGCGGAGCAGGAGGCGAACCTTTTGGAATCTGGCCACGAAGCCTGATATCTGAACTACCAAGATCGTGGACGGCACAGCTTGGTTTGGTTTTGGATTTATGGCAGCGCGGGTTGTGATTCCAACAGCTAGGACATTGTATTCGCTCTGGCAGAAAAGCCATATCGTCGTCTCGACGACCACTTCAATTCCGGACCTTGGATGAAAATCCTGCGGCCGAATCAGTCTTTCAGATGGTTCAGTCACATCAAGGATCGTCCGTCGGCCTCAGAAACCAAGACGGGCAAAGGCCGCGTGACCCCACCACGCAATGGCACCACCGGCAACCAACCAGATCACCACAATCGCAATCGCGCCGGTACGGCTAGCCGGACGTGCCATGCGGCCGTCCGCTTTGGCTCTGAGTTCGGCCATCACACCTGCGGGCACGAGACGGACGGCAAGCAGGATTCCGAGCGGCACAAGGATCACGTCATCAAGGTAGCCGAGGACTGGAATGAAATCGGGGATCAGGTCTATCGGGCTCAGGGCATAGGCGGCGACGCAGGCTGCGATAACTTTCGCAAACCACGGCACACGCGGATCGCGGGCCGCAAGGTATAGCGCGACCACATCGCGTTTGATCGTGCGTGCCCAGACCCGGAGCCGGTTCAGGACCGAATGCCATTCGTTGCGCATCATGTTCCTTATTCGCCCGCCGCTTGGTTGCGCGGGCTGCTGTAGCCACCGCAAGGACGGGTCCAAAAATGTCGCCGGCGCGCCATCCGATTTGTCCGGCAGGGCGCAGAGCCGGGATTATACACCGTTGGCTTTCGCGATGAAATCCGACAGGTGCGGGACATAATCTTCCGCCCCGTTGCCACCTGTCGCCATGGCCAGCGCGAAAGAGTTCTTCACTGCGCTGGCCAACGGTGTGGCCACCGTTGCGGCGTTCGCCATCGATTCGACATAGCGCATGTCTTTGTAGGCATTTCCCAAGGTGAACTTATGCGCATCGCGGTTGCCTTCCAGCGCATAGCCCATGAAAGTCTGATAGAAGCCGCAATCCATCCGGCCGCCGCGAATGACCTTGTCAAACTCGGTGACCGGAATGCCGACCTTGCGCGCCAAGGTCAGCGCCTCGGCATACAGTGCTGCATAACCCAGCGAAATGAAGTTGTTCAGAAGCTTCATCTTGTGGCCGTCGCCGACCGCGCCGATGTGCACGATCTTCGACGCCCAGGTGGCGATGATCGGCTGCACCCGCGCAAAGGTGTCGTCGCTTGCACCCACCATGCAATCAAGCGTGCCGGACCAAGCTTCTTTCGGGGTGCGCGACAGCGGGGCATCGACAAAATCGACGCCCATCTCGGACAACTCTGACGCCAGACGCAGACTGACAGTCGGGTCTGAGGTCGAGCAATCCACGATCACTGCGCCCTTTGCCAGACCGGGTTTCATTGCAGTTACCGCTGCCACGACTTCGGGCGCGCCGGTCAGGCACAAGAATATTGCGCTGCACTGACGCGCGAGATCCTCCAGCGAAGTGGCTTCCACAGCCCCGCGGCTGACCAGATCATCCACCGCCGCGCGTTTGCGATGCGCCACCACTGTCAGGGGATAGCCCTTATCGACGATGTTCCTGGCCATGCCGTGACCCATCAGGCCAGTACCGACGAATCCAACCTTTTCATGCGTCGGCGTCATAATCATTCTCCAGATGTGGCACGACAGGACTTTCCATCCGGCTGCGTCGCTGCCTCCGTTACATCGTCGCGCCGATCTGCCAGGGCACGAACTCTGCGCCGCCAAATCCCAGCGCCTCGCTCTTGGTGACGTCTCCCGAGGCTACGCGCAACATCAGATCAAGGATCTCGGCGCCCTTTGCTGCAAAGCTGACGCCCTCGTCAATGATGTCGCCACAATTGATGTCCATGTCCTCCGTCATCCGGCCATACATTTCAGAATTCGTGGCAAGCTTGATGCAGGGCACCGGCATGTAGCCCGAGACCGAACCGCGCCCGGTGGTAAACGCGATCAGGTTCGCGCCGCTGGCAATCTGGCCGGTGACCGAACAGGGGTCGTAGCCGGGGCTGTCCATGTAGACAAAGCCTGCCTTGTCGATCGGTTCGGCGAATTTGTAGACGTCCATCAGCGGCGCGGTGCCGCCCTTGGCAACCGCACCCAGCGATTTTTCCAGGATTGTCGTCAACCCGCCCTTCTTGTTGCCGGGCGAAGGGTTGTTGTCCATCTGCCCGCCGTTCTGCGCCGTGTAACTTTCCCACCAGCGAATCCGCTCGATCAGCTTTTCACCCACCTGCGTGCTGACGGCGCGGCGAGTCAGAAGATGCTCGGCCCCGTAGATCTCTGGCGTTTCCGAAAGGATGGTCGTACCGCCCAGCGCCACCAGCAGGTCAGAGGCCACGCCCAGCGCGGGGTTCGCGGTGATCCCGGAATAGCCGTCCGACCCGCCGCACTGCATCCCCACCATCAGGGCAGAGGCGGGGGCAGGTGTGCGGGTGGCCTGCGCGGCATTGACGGCCATCTCCTTCAACATCGCGAGGCCCCGTTCAACCGTCTTGCGCGTGCCGCCGGTCTGCTGGATCGTCATGTAGCGAAAATTGCCGTCCGCACGCATTCGCCCCTGGCCGATCAGGTCGGCGATCTGCATCACCTCGCAGCCCAAACCCACAAGCAGGATGCCGCCGAAATTCGGGTTGCGGGCGTAGCCCTGCAAAGTGCGGTACAGCGTTTGATACCCTTCGTTGTCGCCCGCCATGCCGCAGCCCGTGCCATGCACAATCGGCACCACGCCGTCGATGCCGGGCATGTCGCCCAACCAGTCGGACCGCTCGGCCGCCTCGGCGATGAACCGCGCCACCGAGCCGGCACAGTTGACCGACGTCAGGATGCCAAGGTAATTGCGCGTACCCACCCGCCCGTCGGGCCGGTGATAGCCCATGAAGTGCCGCGTTGTGTCGGGGTCAGGCAAAGTCCGCAGGTCAGTGCCGAAGGCATAATCCTGATCGTGCGCCCCCATTCCGAGGTTGTGGGTATGCACATGGGCGCATGCCGCAATCGCCTCGCGGGCTAGTCCGATGATCTGGCCATAGCGTATCACCTGCGCCCCAACCGCGATATCGGTAAACGCAATCTTGTGACCACGCGGAACCGGCGCGATTAGCGGCATCGCCATTTCGTCGAAACGCTCGCCTGCAGCAAGGTCCGCCAGCGCGATCATCACGTTGTCCGAGGGGTTCAGGCGGATCGCCCGGGATTTTGACGCGTTCACGTTGCGCTCTCCAATGACTGGCGCGGCCCTGTGCTTGACAGGGCTGACGGCGAGCCTAACATGTTACAGGCCGAGGACAGACAAGTGCAAGAGCCAAGCCGCACAAGTCAGGACCGGTTGCGCCCCTTGGACGCATTTTGCGGATCGTTGGCAAACCGGGTTTATCTGTCGCTCAAAGACGCGATTTCCGCGATCCGATATCGCCCCGGCGAGTTCATCCGCAAGTCCGAACTTTGCGACGCCTTTGGGGTCTCGCGCAGTCCGGTTGCCGAAGCGGTCTCGCGGCTGTCGGCAGAGGGGCTGGTGAACGTCATCCCGCAAACCGGCACCTTCGTCGCCCACTTTTCGATGACCGAGATCCGCGCGGGCGCCTTCCTGCGCGAGGCGATCGAGCTGGCTGCGGTCGAGCGGGTCGCGCAGACGGTCACCGATACGCAGCTGACCGAGTTGCAGCGGAACCTGCGGGTGCAGGAGGCGCTGGTGGCAGACGGTGACGACGCGGGCTTTTATCGTTTCGATAGCGAGATGCACGAGATGATCCTGTCCTTCACCGGCTACCGTCGCCTTGCGCAGGTGTCCGAAACAGCCTGGCTGCACGTGAGCCGTGCGCGGCAATTGGTGATGCCAATCGCGGGGCGCATCGCCGCGACGCTGGCCGAGCATCGGGCGATCATCGACGCGCTTGAGATGCGCGATCCGGTCGCGGCGCGGTCTGCGACGCAGTTCCATCTCAGTCAGTTGCTGATTTACATCGAACCGCTCGAACGCAAACGTCCCGACTTGTTTGGCGCAACCTGAAAACACAATCGAAAGCCCCCATGCCCGACCGTATCAACCGCGCCCGCTATGCCGTCCGGCTGAACGCCTTCAA
>JBBSBK010000026.1:0-35878 GCA_038251315.1 Rhodobacterales bacterium
GTGGATGGGCATTTTGGGCCGCGAGGGGTTGTTGAACCAGTTCCTGCTGTGGCTGGGTGTCATCAGCGAACCGCTGACCATCCTGAACACCAACCTCGCCGTCTATATCGGCATCGTTTACACCTATCTGCCGTTTATGATCCTGCCGATATTCGCCGCGCTTGACCGGCTGGATGACAGCCTGCTGGAAGCCGCCGAAGATCTGGGTTGTACCCGGACCAAGGCGTTCTGGCTGGTCACCATCCCGCTATCGCGCCCCGGCATCATTGCGGGCTGCTTTCTGGTGTTCATCCCGGCCTTGGGCGAATTCGTCATCCCATCCCTGCTGGGCGGGTCCGACACCCTGATGATCGGCAAGGTCCTGTGGGAGGAGTTCAGTTCGAACCGCGACTGGCCCGTTGCAAGTGCGGTTGCCGTTGTCCTGCTGCTGATCCTGATCGTGCCCATCGTGTTGTTTCAGAGGAACCAGCAAGCTGCGGCGGAGGCTGAGAAATGAAGCGGTTTTCGTGGTTCAACGCCACCGCCCTGACGTTCGGGTTTGCATTTCTGTATATCCCGATGCTGATCCTCATCATCTACAGCTTTAACGGCGGCCGATTGGTCACCGTTTGGACCGGATTTTCGACAAAATGGTACAGCACGCTGTGGCAAAACGAGGCGTTTCTCGATGCGGCTTGGGTTACGCTGAAGGTCGGGATCATGTCGTCGACGCTGGCGACGGTGCTGGGGACGATGGCCGCCTATGTGCTGGTGCGCGCCGGTCGGTTCGCGGGCCGCACCCTGTTTTCGGGGATGATCTATGCGCCGTTGGTCATGCCCGATGTCATCACCGGCCTGTCGCTGTTGTTGCTGTTCATCGCGGTCGGGCTGGACCGGGGGGTGACGACCATTGTGCTGGCCCATACCACATTCACCATGTGTTACGTGTCAGTGGTGGTGTCCGCCCGGCTGGTCAGTTTCGACAAATCGCTTGAGGAGGCGGCGCTGGATTTGGGCTGCACGCCGTTCGATGCCTTCCGGTCCGTCACGCTGCCGATGATCGCGCCTGCGGTCATATCGGGCTGGTTGCTGGCCTTCACCCTGTCGCTGGACGATCTGGTCATCGCGTCGTTCACATCGGGTCCGTCATCGACCACCCTGCCGATCAAGATTTTCAGCGCCGTGCGTCTGGGGGTCAGCCCGGAAATCAACGCGCTGTCCACCATCATGATCGGGATCGTTACGGTCGGCGTGATCACCGCGTCGCTGATCAACAAGCGCAACGTGGTGCAGCGCAAGCGTGACGAACAGGCGGCTGAACAGTAGATGCGACCCAATGCGCAGGCCCGCAGATTAGCCGCAGAACTGATCTGCGAATTGGTCGTCATCGGGCGCGACGGAACCGACCCGACGGTGATCTACGACAGCGCGGCCCTGATCGAAGCGCCGAACTGGACGCCTGACGGTCAATGGCTGATCTACAACGCCGACGGGCGGCTGTGGCGGTTGCGCCGCGACGGGGCCAAGGGGCCGACCCGGATCGACAGCCGTCCGGTCGAAAACCTGAACAACGACCATGTGATTTCACCGGATGGACGGCAGATTTATGCGACGTCCAACGATGGCCATGTCTACGTCCTGCCGATTTGCGGCGGGGTGCCCCGGCGGATCACGAACGACAGCGGGATGCGCCACTATCTGCACGGCGTGTCACCCGATGGCGCGACGCTGGTCTACGTCGGGCTGACCCGCGATGGCGACAGTGTGATGACGCGGATCTGTACGATTGCGGCAAACGGCGGTGCAGACGCGATCCTGACCGATGGCGCTTGCCCGGTGGACGGGCCGGAGTTTTCGCCCGACGGCGCGTGGATCTGGTTCAATTCCGAGGCCGCAGCGACCCGCCCCGGTCACGCCCAAATTTTTCGCGTCCGCCCCGATGGCAGGGGGTTACAACAAGTGACCTTTGATGACCGGGTCAACTGGTTTCCGCATCCCAGCCCTGACGGCAGGACAATCGCCTATCTCTCTTATCCGCCTGGCACCATTGGCCACCCCGCCGACAAGGCGGTGATCTTGCGCACAATGGACCCTGACGGCGGTAACCTGCGCGATCTGGATGCGTTCAACGGCGGGCAGGGCACGATCAACGTGGCAAGCTGGTCGCCCGACAGTCAGCGGCTGGCCTATGTCCGCTATCCAGCGGCGCGCTGACCCTGTAGTGGTGCGCCATGCTGACCCGCATCAAAGATGCCACCGAACGCGCCCTGACCGGACGACGGTTTCGCCAAAGCCTGACCCGAATGCATGGGCCGGCGCAGTTCGACAGCGGCCCAAGCGACGTGATCGTAATGACGCCTGTCCTGAACGGCGCGTGGTATCTGCCTGAGTTTCTGCGGCACTACCGCGCCCTTGGTGCCCGCCATTTCGTGTTTCTGGACAACGGATCGACCGATGCCACGGTCGCGATGCTGGCCGATGAACCGGGGGTGGCAGTGCTGCAATCGCCTCTGCCCCTTGGTCCGTATGAGCGTGAGTTTCGCCAGCATATGGCGCGTGTTTATGGCCCGGATCGCTGGTGTCTGTTTGTGGATACTGACGAGGTTTTTGATTGGGAAGGGCATGCGCAGGGGTTGGCTGCGCTGACCGCAGGATTAACCGAAATGGGGGCCACCGCCCTTGTCGCGCAGATGCTGGAAATGTTCCCCACCTGTCCTTTGCGCGATGCGGTGGGGTGGGATTATGCGCGGGTGCAGCGCGATTTCGGCTATTGCGACCTGACCCACATCACGCGGTTTGGCTATCTTGCCGCTGATAATCCGCTCGTTGGATTGTTGACCACCAACCGCCTGCTGAACCCCGCTTTGTCTTATCTGTTCGGCGGTGTCCGCAAACGGGTGTTCGACGAAGATTGCTGCCTGACAAAACACCCGCTGGTCTTTGCCGGCGGCGGCACGAGTCCCGCGACCCATCCCCATTGCGCGGGCAATGTCACCGTGGCGCCGTTTACCGCGCTGATAAAGCACTACAAATTCGCCAATGACCCATTCGGGCGCGACCGTGCGGGCCTTGCCGCCGGGGCGGTGTCGCACGGCGAGGATGCCAAGCGTCTGGCCATTGCCGCCGACCCCGATCTGACGCTGATGTCGCCCGACGCGCAACCGTATAACGGGATCGCCATGCTGCAAACCGCCGGTTTCCTGACGGTCGCCGATGCCTGAGATCGCCGTTGTCATCATCGGGCGCAATGAAGGGGCACGGCTGGTCGCCTGTCTGGCGTCGGTCGAGGGGGCGGCGCGGGTCGTCTATGTCGATTCCGGTTCAACGGATGGGAGTGTCGCAGCGGCTAGGGGCGCGGGTGCCGAGGTGGTGAGCCTTGACATGAGCCAGCCGTTCACTGCTGCGCGCGCCCGCAATGCGGGATTGGCCTTGTTGGATGCGTCCACGCCGTATGTGCAGTTCATCGACGGCGATTGTGCCATGCGGGACGGCTGGCTGGTCAGCGCGACGGCCTATCTGGACGCCAACCCGACCTGCGCCGTCGTCTGCGGGCGACGGCGCGAGAGGCACCCTGAGGCGTCGGTTTACAACCGCCTGTGCGATATCGAATGGGATACTCCCGTCGGCCCGGCCAAGGCCTGCGGCGGTGATGCCCTGATGCGTTTGGACGCGGTACAGGCGGCAGGCGGCTACCGCGCCGACCTGATCGCGGGCGAGGAACCGGAGTTGTGTCTGCGCCTGCGAAGTGTAGGGTGGACGGTCATGCGGCTGGACGCCGAAATGACCTGGCACGATGCCGACATCACCCGCTTCGGCCAATGGTGGCAACGCACCCGCCGCGCCGGTCACGCCTATGCGGAAGGCGCGGCGTTGCATGGCGCGGGGCCAGACCGGCATTGGGTGCGCGCGACGTCGCGCGCGCTGATCTGGGGCGCGGTGCTGCCCGTCGTCGCGCTGGTCGCGACCGTTGCGGTGCCATTCGGCGGGCTGGTCTGGCTGGTCTATCCGGCGCAGGTCTTGCGCCTGTGGCGACGCAGCGGCGATACGGCGCTGGCGTTCTTCACGGTGCTGGGAAAACTGCCGGAGGCGGTGGGCGCGTTGGGCTTTTACATGGGTCGTATGACCGGCAAACGGCGCGGACTGGTTGAATACAAGTAGGTCAGCGTGATGCCCACGCCCGCCACGCCAGCCCCGGCAAGGCGGCGAAACAGCGGGCGTAGCGCGGGATCATCCGGCGCGGCTGTTGGACTGTGCGCCAGAGCCATTCGAGCGCCATCCGGCGCATCCAGACCGGGGCGCGGACTTGGGTGCCTGCGATGAAATCGAGGCCCGCGCCGATCGACACGAAACCGACAGCGGGGGTCAGCAACCTGCCGCGCGCCGCCAAGATCTCTTGTTTGGGCGCACCCAACGCCACGAAGCACAGGCCGGCTCCGGAGGCGGCTACGTGACCCAACAGGATCGCGGCATCGTCACCCATTGGCTCGAACCCCTGTGGCGGGGCGATTTGCGCGGCGATCTGCAATCCCGCAATCCGCTCCTGCAAACCCGTCGCCGCCGTCTGCAAGGTCGCCGTATTGCTGCCCAGCAACGCCACACTTACCCCGGCCCGCACAGCCATCTCACACAAGGGCACGATCAGGTCCGATCCCGGCAGAATGTCCACCGGCCGCCCCGCCAAGGCGGCCAGCCAACCCACCGGACGACCATCGGCAACGACGAAATCCTGCGCCGCATAGGCCGTCCGAAATGCCGCCGACCCCGGCAGCAACGTCAGGTGGTCAAGGTTGATCGTGGCCAATGCAAAGCCCTGCCGCGCCGCCAACCGCGCCCCGACCGCCGCCCGCAGCGCCGCCATCGTCGGGATATTCACCGCAACCACGCTGTCGTTAACCTGAAACTGCACGACCGCTCCTGACCTTTTGCGAACCTGATAGGATCAAACCGCGCTGTCACACAAGTGACCAATGAAAGCCACGACAGCGCCGCGTGAAACTGCTAGGCATGCGCCGCACCAAACGCCCGAGGCCGCCTTGCCCAACGCCATCGCATATCTGGTTCTGGCCCTCTGGCCACTGGTCTGCCTGCTGATGTTCCGCCGGCTGCGGTTCGAACAGGCGCTGATCTGGTCGATCCTTGGCGGCTATCTGATCCTGCCGCAACTGACCGAATTCAACCTCCCGCTGGTCCCGGCGCTGGACAAGGCGAGCGTTCCCAACCTTTCGGCCTATCTGATCTGCGTCTTTGTGCTGCGGCGCAAAGTGGCGCTGTGGCCTGCGTCGTTAGCCGGGCGCGCATTGATCGCCGCCTTCGTCCTTGGGGCGATCCCGACCGTGCTGACCAACGCCGAACCGATCGTCTTTCACGTTCTCGCGGGCAGCGAGCCGATCATCTACAAGATCGGGGAGGTGCCGGGCCAAGGCTGGCGCGATGTGTTTTCGTTCATGCTGGCGCAGGCACTGGTTCTGCTGCCGTTTCTGCTGGCCCGGCAATATCTTGCAACCCGTGAAGGGATGCGCGACATCATGGTGGCGCTGCTGGGGGCCGGGCTGGTCTATTCGCTGCCTGCCCTGTTCGAGGTCCGGTTCAGCCCGCAACTGCACATCTGGGTCTACGGGTTTTTCCAGCACGATTTCGCCCAGATGATGCGCGAAGGGGGGTTCCGGCCCATCGTGTTTCTGCCGCATGGGCTGTGGGCGGCAATGTTCTTCCTGATGACGTTGCTGGCGGCGGCCGGGCTCTATCGTGCCGCGCCGCCCGACAAGCGTCTGAAATCGCTTCTATTCGTCGGCTATCTGGGTGTGGTCCTGCTGACCTGCAAAAGCTGGGCATCGCTGGGGTATGCCACCCTGCTGGTGCCGCTGATCCTGCTGACCGGGGCGCGGACGCAGATCCGGGTCGCCATCCTGCTGGCGCTGATCGCCAGTACCTACCCGGTCCTGCGGGGGGCCAACCTGATCCCGGTGCAGGAGATCGTCGCCAAGGTGCAAGAGGTGAACCCCGACCGCGCCCAATCCTTTGGATTCCGCATCAACAACGAGAACCTGCTGCTGGCGCGGGCGCAGGAAAAACCCCTGTTCGGGTGGAGCGGCTGGGGGCGCAACCTGATCCTGAACGGCGAAACCGGCGAGATCGAGACGATCCCTGACGGGCGCTGGATCATCGTGCTGGGTACCTATGGCTGGCTGGGCTACATTGCCGAATTCGGGTTGCTGACCCTGCCCCTGTTGCTGCTGGGCTGGCGGACCCGGGCAATCGACGCTGCTGCCTTGCCCGCCGATGCCGCTGTCCTGTCCCTGATCCTTGCGATCACGATGATCGACATGTTGCTGAACGCCACGCTGGTGCCATTCACCTGGCTGATCGCCGGGGCGATCCTGGGCTATGCCGAGGCGCTGAAACCGGTGCCCCAGTTGCGGCCCTTGGCCATGGAGCCGGCCCGAAGGCACGCGAAATCGCCGCGCACGATTCTCTGACGGGCCGTTTCAGGCCACACCGATTGTTTCAGCATTGCCGGCTGTCGCAGACACCAACCGGCATTGTCGTGAACGACGCAACGGCCAGCTTTCCGAATCCGTCAAACTTCTGTTAAAATACAGGCGTTTTCAGCTCTGTGTCGATTTTGTCCTACGCCACGACCGAGGGGGCGTATAGTTGGAGCCTGGGGGCGTGTGAGGTTTTGACCAAGGGGTCCGGTGACACCGTGAAGACTGCTGCAAATCAGGGGAATGGACGCGAAAGCGCCAACGATATCGCCATCGTCGGCATGGCCGTGAACGTGCCCGGCGCGGCCAGTCTCGACGCCTTTTGGGCGAACCTGCGCGATGGCGTCGAATCGATCGTTCCGCTGTCGCATGAGGCGCTGATCGCGGCGGGCGAAGACCCGTCAAGGCTGCTCGACCCCAACTACGTCGCCGCGGCTGCATTGCTTGACGGCTTCGACACGTTCGATGCCGAGTTCTTTGGCTTCAGCCCGAAAGAAGCGGCGATCCTCGACCCGCAGCACCGCAAGTTCCTCGAAGTGGCGTGGGAGGCGTTGGAAAACGCAGGCCATACCCCCGACCCTGCCACGGCGCCGGTTGGCGTCTATGCGGGCTGCGGCATGGGCAGCTATTTCTATTTCAACATCTGTTCGAACCCCGATCTGGTCGACGAAACCGGCATGTTCCTGCTGCGTCATACCGGCAATGACAAGGATTTCCTGTCGACGCGGGTCAGCCATGTGTTTGATCTGAAAGGCCCGTCGATCAACATGCAGACCGCCTGTTCGACGTCGTTGGTCGCCATCCATTACGCTGTCCGCGCCCTGCGCGACGGCGACATCGGCATGGCCATCGCGGGCGGCGTCACCATCGATCTGCCGCAGGGCCGTGGCTATGTGTTCAAGGAAAACGAGATCCTGTCGCCTGACGGGCATTGCCATGCGTTCGACAGCCGTGCCCAAGGGACCGTGTTCGGGTCCGGCGCGGGCGCGGTCGTGCTGCGTCGCCTATCGGATGCGATTGCCGACGGCGACCATATCTGGGCCGTCATCAAGGGCAGTGCCGTCAACAACGACGGTGCAGCCAAGGCCGGGTATCTGGCCCCCAGCGTCGATGGGCAGTCGGCGGCGATCACGCTGGCGCTGGCCGATGCGGGGGTTGCGGCAGAGACCATTCAGTATGTCGAATGTCATGGGACCGGCACCGCGCTCGGTGACCCGATCGAGGTGGCGGCGCTGAGTGATGCTTACCGCAAGTCCACCGACGCGACGGGGTTTTGCCGGATCGGATCGGTCAAGACCAACATCGGCCATCTGGATACCGCGGCGGGCGTTGCCGGGCTGGTCAAGACCGTGCTGGCGATGAAATACGGGGTCTTGCCGCCGTCGCTGGGATTTGAAACGCCGAACCCGGCCATTGATTTCGCGGCCTCGCCGTTTCGCGTCAACGACCGCCTGTCTGACTGGGCTGCCGCACCAGTGCGCCGTGCCGCCGTCAACGCGTTGGGCGTCGGCGGCACCAATGCCCATGTGGTTATCGCCGAGGCCCCGGCGCGGGCGATTTCGGACGCCAGCGATTTTCCGTTCCAGATCCTTTGCGTATCCGGGCGTAGCAAGGCGGCGTTGGAGGCGAACGCGGCCGCCATTGCCGCCCATCTGGCCGCCCATCCCGAACAGCCCCTTGCCGATGTTGCATGGACCCTGCGCAAAGGTCGCCGCGCTTTTGACAAACGCCGCGTCGTCGTTGCCGAAACCCATGCCGCCGCCGCCGCGATGCTGACCAGCGACGATCCCCGTCAGGTGTTTACCCATGACGTCGTCGGGGCCGCGCCCGAGGTGGTGTTCATGTTCCCCGGTGGTGGTGCGCAATACGCCAACATGGGCCGCGACCTGTATGAAACCGAGCCGGTGTTCGCCGACTGGATGGATCGCGGGCTGGAGCATCTGCAGCGGAAACTCGACTACGATATCCGCGCCATCTGGCTGCCTGAACCGGAGACCGAGGCCGCGGCAAACCTGCGTCTGCAAAAGCCGTCGGTGCAACTGCCGCTGATCATGATCGTCGAATACGCGCTGGCGCAACTGTGGCTGTCGTGGGGGGTAAAGCCCGCTGCTTTGGTCGGCCATTCGATGGGCGAGAATACAGCCGCCTGTCTGGCGGGGGTGATGGGTTTTGAGGATTGTATCGACCTTGTGCTGTTGCGCGGACAATTGTTCGATACGGTTCCGGCGGGGGGAATGCTGTCGGTGTCGCTGTCACTGACCGATCTGACAATGTACCTTACGCCCGATCTGGACATTGCCAGCGTCAATGCGCCGATGCTGACTGCCGTCAGCGGGCCGCAGTCCGCGCTGGACAATCTGCAGGCCAGACTTGCGGGGCTGGATATTCAATGCCAGCGGATTGCCATCGACATTGCGGCCCACTCCCGGATGCTCGACTCGATCCTTGAAAGGTTCGGGGCGTTCTTGCGGTCGATCAGCCTCAGCGCCCCGTCGATCCCGTTCATGTCGAACCGCACCGGCCAGCCGATCACCGATGCGCAGGCCACTGACCCCGATTATTGGGTCGCGCAACTGCGCAATACCGTCAATTTTGCCGACTGCATGGCGACCTTGGCCAAGGATTCCCAACGCGTCTATCTTGAGGTGGGACCGGGCAAGGCGCTGTCGTCGCTGGCAGGAATGAATGCGCCGATCCGGCCAAATCAGGTGTTGGCGTCGTTGCGCCATCCCGATCAGGATATTGCCGACGACGCCTATTTCCTGGGGGTCATCGGGCGGCTGTGGGCCACGGGGGTCGATGCTGATTGGTCGCAGATCTGGGGTGCGGCGCGGCGCAACCGGGTTGTGCTGCCGACCTATGCGTTTCAGCGCAGCCGATATTTCATCGCGCCGGGACAAGCTGCCGTGCAGGCCGAACCGCCGCTGATACGCACCGATGACATCACCGATTGGGGCTGGCGGCCACATTGGAAACCGGCGCTGGCGGCGCATGATCTGGATCTGTCGGAGGGGATTGCTGACGCGCCCCAGCAGAACTGGCTGATCTTTCAGGATGACATGGGCCTGGGTGCCGATATCGCGGCGCAGTTGCTGGCCGCTGGCCACACTGTCACCACGGTCCGCGCGGGCGACACCTTTGCCGCGCTGCCCGGCCACGTCTATACCATCGCACCCGAGGCGGGGACCGAAGGGTACGACGCCATCCTCGCCGATCTGGCTGACAAGGGCCGCCTGCCTCATCGCATCGCGCATCTGTGGCTGGTCACGGGGGCCGAGACGTTCCGCCCCGGATCGAATTTCTTTGAGCGCAATCTGGAATACGGGTTTCACAGCCTGTTTCATCTGGCGCAGTCGATTGGCAATCACGGGTTGGCCGGCCCGATCCACATGACCATCGTGACGAACGGCGCGGCGCAGGTGCGCGGTGAAGCCCTGCCGTATCCTGAAAAGGCGCTGGTCAGCGGCCCGGCGGGGGTGATTTCACAAGAGTTTCCGGGGATCACCTGCGCGACGCTGGATATCGAGGTGGCCAAGGGGCGTATCGACCCGGCGCTGGTGGACCGTGTGCTTGAGGACTTGCTGGCCGATCCGGCGACGCTGAGCGCAGCATTTCGGGGCGACAAGCGGCTGGAATTGGCTCATCGTGCGGCCCGCCTGTCCGCTGACGCCGCGCCACTGACGCGCGACGGGGGCACGTATCTGCTGACCGGAGGTTTCGGCGGGATCGGGCAGGCAGTTGCTGCCGATCTGCTGACCCGGCACGGGGCGAATGTGGTCTTGCTGACCCGCGAGGCGCTGCCGGATCGTGCGGGGTGGAACGAGTGGTTGCGTTTGAACGCGCCGCAAGACCCGACCGTGCGCAAGATCGCCGCGCTGCGCCATCTGGAGACACTGGGCGGCGTGGTGCGCCATGCTGTCGGCGATGTGTGTGACCCGGCAGAAATGGCCCGCGTGATCGCGGATATCCGCGCCGAATTCGGCACCCTGAACGGCGTCTACCATACGGCGGGCACCCTGCGCGACGGTCCCATCATGGCCAAGACCGAGGCTGACATTGCCGCTGTGTTCGCGCCCAAGGTGCATGGCACCCGCATCCTTGACCAGCTTTTGCCCGATGGTGCAGTTGATTTCATCGTTCTGTTCGCGTCGACCAGCACGGCAACCCGGCCTGCGGGACAGGTCGATTATGTCGCGGCCAACGCCTACCTCAACGCCTTTGCGACAAGCCGTCAGGGCGGCACGACGCGGGTCATCGCGGTGAATTGGGGCGTCTGGGCCGGTGTGGGCATGGCGGCCGAGGCTGCGGCGGCGCGGCGCGGGGATGTGGCTGAGGCCCCGGTCACGCCAACCGAGATGCCGCTGCTGGCGCAGGCGACGTTTGATGCCGACGGCCACCGCCTGTTCAAGCTGACCCTGAACGCGCGCAAAGACTGGATCGTCGATGAACACCGCACCGAGTCGGGTGCGGCGGTTTTACCCGGGACAGGGTTTATCGAACTGGCGGCAGAGGCTTTGCGGGCCCAAGGCGAGGATGGCGGGTTTACGATCCGCGATCTGACGTTCTTTCGGGCGCTTGAGGTGGCCGAGGACGCGGAGCAAGCGGTGCATGTGCATCTGGCCCGCCACGCGGATGGCTATGCCTTCGAGGTGCGCAGTCTCTGCACCGTCGAGGGACGGGCCGCCTATCAGGTCAATGCGCAGGCGCAGTTGGCGCTGACAGACCTGACCCCCGGCGCGATTGACCTTGCTGCGATCAGCGCCCGCTGCCCGAGGGTTGAACGATCGTCGGACGCCCAGCGCCTGATGTCACCGCAAGAGGCGCATCTGGCGTTCGGCCCGCGCTGGCATGTGTTGCAGCAGACGGCGATTGGCACGGGCGAAGGCATTGCCCGCCTGTCCCTGCCTGCCGCATATCACTCCGATCTGGCCGACGGGATCCAACTGCATCCGGGCCTGATGGACCTTGCCACCGGTTGGGCCATGCGGCTGATCCCCGGCTACGCCGGCAACCACCTGTGGGTGCCGCTGTCGTATGGCCGGGTCCGGGTGCTGCGGACCCTGCCTGCCGATGTGGTATCGCACGTCCGCCTGCGCGGTGCCGATGCGGCGGGTTTCGCCAGTTTCGACGTGACCATCACTGACACCGATGGGCAGGTCTGCGTCGAGATCAGCGATTTCGCGATGAAGCGGCTGGAGAGTGGATTTACCCTTGGCACTGCCCCAACTGCCCGCGACGTGACCTTTGCCGATGCGGGCGCCCTGCCCGCACCGGGACCGGAGGAGCGGCGTTTTCTGCATACCTTGAGCATGGGTATCCGCGCCGACGAAGGCCCCGCCGCGCTGACCCGGGCGATGGCGCTGGGGCTGCCGGTGACCTATGTCAGTTCGGTCGACCTGCCCGCGCTGGTGCGCGCGACCCAGCCCGTCGTGCCGTCCGCGACCAAGGGGCAGACGTTCGACCGCCCTGATCTGGATGGCGCATATCTCGCCCCGCGCAACGGGATCGAAGAGACTTTGGCCGGGTTCTGGCAGACTCTGCTGGGTGTGGGTCTGGTCGGGGTCGAGGACAGCTTTTTCGACCTTGGCGGCCATTCCCTGATCGCGGTGCGCCTGTTCGCGATGATCCGCAAGACCTTTGACGTGCAATTCCCGATCTCGGTCCTGTTCGAGGCCCCGACGATTGCGAAATGCGCCGCGATGATCGCCGAGCGCACCGGAGCGGCGCTGACGACCACTGCGCACGCGGCCGCGACCAAAGTCGCCTACAGCCATCTTGTCGCGCTGCATCAGGGCAATCCCGGGCGCGGTACGCCGCTGTTCATCGTCGCCGGGATGCTGGGCAACGTCCTGAATCTGCGGCATCTGGCCCTGCTTATGGGCAACGACCGGCCGGTCTATGGTTTGCAGGCCAAGGGACTGATCGGCGACGATACGGCACACCAGACCATCGAGGACGCCGCCACCGCCTACATCGCGGAAATCCGCGCGGTGCAGCCCGATGGCCCCTATCTGCTGGGCGGCTATTCCGGCGGCGGGATCACCGCCTACGACATGGCGCAGAAGCTGGTCGCTGCCGGACAGGTGGTGCAGACCGTCGTGATGCTCGACACCCCACTGCCGGTGCGCCCGTCGCTGACGCGGACGGACAAGGCGATCATCAAGCTGCACCAGTTCCGCCGCAAGGGTCCGGCGTACATCGCCGAATGGATGCGCAACCGCCTGCAATGGGAAAAGGCGCGGCGCGAGGTGCATAAGGACGACGACAGTGCCGCGCCCGGTGCGCAATTCAACAACCATGGGATCGAAGCGGCGTTCAGACAGGCCGTCGCGGCCTACCACGCGCAGCCCTACGCCGGTCCGGTCAGCCTGTTCCGGCCGCCGCTTGACCGGCACTGGCCGGTGTCGGGCGGCAACTGGGTCAGCGCCGCGCGTGAATATGTGTTCGACGACAACGACTGGCGCAAACTCGCCCCGGCGGTGCAGGTGATCGAGGTGCCGGGTGATCACAACAGCATAGTGCTGCTGCCCAACGTTGGTGTGCTGGCCAAACGGCTGCGCGGCGTCATCTCCGAGGCCGAACCTCAGACCACTGCGGCACCCGGTTGGGCCAATGCGACGGCAGCAGAATGATGCCCGATCCGACCGTCCTGACCATCATCCTGAATTTCAGGACTCCCGAAATGACGATCCGGTCGGCTGCCGCCGCGCTGCGCGAGATGCAGACGATCCCCGGCAACGTCGTCGTGATCGACAACGCCTCGGGCGACGGGTCGATGACAAAGATCAACGGCGCGGCGACAGCGCTTGGCTGGAACCGCGACCGCGACATCGCGCTGATCCAGTCGGACGTCAACGGCGGGTTCGGGGCCGGCAACAACATCGGAATCCGGGCCGGCCTGATCGACGGGTCAAGGCCCGATTACGTCTATATCCTGAATTCGGACGCCTTTCCCGATCCGGGTGCGATTGCCACTCTGCGCGCCTTCCTCGAGACGACCCCGACCGCAGGGATCGCTACCAGCCACGTGCGCGGCACCGACGACATGCCGCACAGCACCGCATTCCGTTTTCCATCGGCCCTTGGTGAGTTCGAAGGGGCGGCGCGTACCGGCCTGTTTACCAGAGTGCTTGGCGACCATGTGGTCAGCCTGCCGATTCCGGACGCTACTACGCAAGTCGATTGGTCAGCGGGGGCCAGCATGATGCTGCGGATGGACATGCTCGACCAGATCGGGTTTTTCGACGAGGCGTTCTTTCTGTATTTCGAGGAAACCGATCTGTGCCGCCGCGCCTGGGTTGCAGGGTGGACCACCCATTACGTGCCCGCCAGCCGGGTTGTTCATATCGGGTCAGTATCGACGGGGATGCAGACATGGACGCGCACACCCGCCTATTGGTTCGACTCGCGCCAGACCTATTACATCAAGAATTACGGGGCCGCCTATGCCCGCCGTGCCACGCTGGCCCATGTCGCCGGGGCGCTGCTCTATCGCCTGCGCTGCCTGATCGAGCGCAAACCGCAGGCCGATCCCGATCATTTCCTGCGCGACCTGATTGCCCATGCCCTGCGCCGCCGCCCGAAACCCGTGCCGATGCCGATCGGCAAGCCGCTAATGGAGAAATCCAGATGACCCTGGCGCTGATCGGTGATGAATCGCTGCTGATCGGTTGCGCCGACATGGCGCTGGCGCGGGGCTTGACCGTTGGTGCGGTCGTGACCCGCAACGCCGACATCCGGGCCTGGGCTATGGGCAGGGGGTTGGCCGTTTCGACCGACATGGCCGACCTGCCGGGCCTGTTGGCTGAGGGCTGCGACTGGCTGCTGTCCGTCGCCAATTTGCGCCTCATCCCCGCTGCGGTGCTGGCTCTGCCGCGCAAAGGCGCGATCAACTTTCACGACGGCCCGCTGCCCGCGATGGCGGGGCTGAACACGCCGACCTGGGCAATCCTGAACGGTCACGCGCAGCATGGCATCACCTGGCACCTGATCGCGGGCGGTGTGGACGAGGGCGACATTCTTGGTCAGCGCCTGTTCGACATCGCCGCCGACGAGACGAGCGCGACCCTGAACCAGAAATGCTATGCTGCCGGGCTGGATGGTTTCGGCGCGGTACTGGATCAGATGACGCATGGTCTGGCCCCGGTTGCACAGGACCTGACCCAACGCCGCTATTATGCCCGCGATGACCGGCCTGCCGGATTGGGCAGGGTCGATCTGCACGGGCCGGTGGCGCGGGTCATGGCCGTGGTTCGCGCCCTTGATTTCGGCAATTACGCCAACCCGATGGGCCGGGCCAAGCTGGACCTTGGCGACCGGGTTCTGCTGATCGGCGGTGTCGAGAGCGTGGATGCGGCGGCTGCCGCGCCGGGCACGGTGATCGCGGCGGATGACGACAGCCTAACGGTGGCGACGACGGATGGCGCGGTGCGGCTGACCGGCCTTGGCGGGCAGAACCTGCGGGACCTGGTTGGCATGGGGATCGCCCGGACCGCACCCATCGCCGCCCCTGCCGCCGTTCTGGCCGGTGAAGGCTATTGGCGCGACCGCCTGCGGACGATGCAGCCGCTGTCCCTGCCGCTGGCGCACTCGGGCACCGCGACGGATTGGCAAAGCCAAACCCTTGCCCTGCTCCGCCCGCTGACACAGCCGCAACTGACCGCCCGCGTTCTGCTTTGGGCGCAGCGCAGCGGCGACTTGCGCGCGGGCGACATCGCCCTTGCTGTGCCTGCCGCGCCCGATGTCCACGCATGGGTGCCGTTGCGTATCGACGCCGCAAGCACCGGTCTTGTTACCGCGACCGAGGTCCAACTGGCCAAGGCCGCGCGATACTCCGGTTTTCTGTCCGACCTGTTGCACCGCGACCCCGGCATCACCCAGACGCGCACCCCCGACATCGGGTTCAGCACCCACGCTGCCCCGATCCCCGGCACTGCCCTGACGCTGTGCATGGGCGATACCGGGTTGACGCTGCATCACGACGCCGCCCGCCTGTCTGACGCCAGTGTCGCCCTGCTGGCGGCACGGCTGACCGCACTGCTGGCCGCCGACGACGCCGCGCTGGCTGACCTGCCGATGTTGCCCGCCAGCGAAGCGGCAATGATTGCCGGGTGGAACGCGACGCAAGGCCCCGTTGACGTCACCACCATCCACGCCGCCTTCGAGGCTCAGGTGGCCCTGACCCCCAATGCCCCTGCACTGGTTTTCGAGGCCGAAACGCTGACCTATGCCGCCCTGAACACCCGCGCCAACCGGGTGGCGCATGTCTTGCGGGCGATGGGTGTGACGCCCGGCACCCCGGTCGGCCTTTGTCTGCCGCGCGGGACCGGACTGATCGTCGCCGCGCTTGGCATTCTCAAGGCCGGTGGGGCCTATGTCCCGATGGACCCGGCCTATCCCGCCGACCGTCTGGCGCATTTCGCAACCGACAGTGCCGCCCCGGTGATCGTCACCGAAACCGCGCTGCGCGACCTGGTCCCGACCGCGACGCTGCTGTTGATCGACGCCGACCCACGCATCGACAACGCCCCGGATACAAACCCGACCGGTGGCGCGACCCCGGGCGATCTTGCCTATCTGATCTACACCTCCGGGTCGACCGGCACACCCAAGGGCGTGATGGTCGAACACCGCAACGTCGCCAATTTCCTTACCGGGATGGACGCGCTTATCGACCATGATGCGGGCGCGGTCTGGCTGGCCCTGACGAGCCTGTCGTTCGACATTTCGGTGCTGGAAGTGTTCTGGACGCTGGCGCGGGGCTTCAAGGTCGTGCTTGTCGGTGACGATGCCCGCAAACTGCAGTCCGGACCCGCCCCGGTCAGCACCAGGAAGATGGATTTCAGCCTGTATTATTGGGGCAACGACGACGCCGTCAGCGCCGACAAGTACGTTCTGCTGCTGGACGGTGCCCGGTTTGCCGACGCCAACGGGTTCTGTGCCGTCTGGACGCCCGAGCGGCATTTTCACGCCTTTGGCGGCCCCTATCCGAACCCCGCGGTGACCGGCGCAGCGGTCGCGGCGGTGACGAAGAACATCGCCGTGCGGGCCGGCAGTATCGTCGCGCCGCTGCATCATCCCGCAAGGATCGCCGAGGATTGGGCGGTGATCGACAACCTGACGGGAGGCCGTGTCGGCCTAGCGATGGCGTCGGGCTGGCAACCCGATGATTTCGTTCTGCGCCCGGAAAACACGCCGCCCGACAACAAGGTAGCACTGACCGACACGATCCACACCGTCCGCCGCCTGTGGGCTGGGGAGACGGTCGAATTCCCGACCAAAACGGGCGCGATGCACGGCGTCGTGACGCAGCCCCGCCCGCTGTCAAAGTCCCTGCCGATGTGGGTCACGACCGCAGGCAACCCGGCGACTTGGGAGGAGGCGGGGAGCCTTGGCTGCAACGTCCTGACCCATCTGCTGGGGCAGACGGTTGATGAAGTCGCTGCCAAGATCACGCTTTACCACGCGGCCCTGCGCCGCGCCGGGCATGACCCCGCCGACCATCAGGTGACGCTGATGCTGCACACCTACCTGGCCGACACGGTCGAGGCCGCCCGCGAGGTCGCCCGCGAACCGATGAAAGCCTATCTGCGGGCGGCGGCGGGCCTGATCAAGCAATACGCCTGGGCCTTTCCGGCTTTCAAACGGCCTGAGGGCGTCAAGGCCCCGATGGACATTGACCTCGGGGCGTTGGAGCCGGACGAACTGGAAGGTATCCTCGATTTCGCGTTTCTGCGGTATTTCAATGACAGCGGAATGTTCGGCACCGTCGCCGATGGTATTGCGCGGGTGGAATCGCTCAAATCCATCGGTGTGACCGAGGTCGCCTGCCTGATCGAATATGGTATCGCCAACGACGCGGTGATGGCCGGTCTGGAACCACTGGCCGAAGTCTTGCGACGCACCAACGCCGGCGCAGCAAAGGATGATTTCGGCATTGCCGCCCAGATCGCCCGCCACAAGGTGACGCACCTGCAGTGCACCCCCAGCATGGCGCGGATGCTGGTGATGAACGACGCAAGCCGGGGCGCTTTGGGGCAGTTGCAACATCTGCTGGTCGGGGGCGAGGCGCTGGACGTGGCACTTGCTGGCGACCTTGCAAGGGCCACGCAGGCCTGCCTGCACAACATGTATGGCCCGACTGAAACGACGATCTGGTCGACGACCGACGTGGTGGACGGTCCGGTCACCATCGGCAAACCCATCGTCAACACGACCCTCCATGTCCTCGATCCGGCGGGTCATCGGGTGCCTGTCGGCGCAGCGGGCGAACTTTGGATCGGTGGCGCGGGGGTTACGCGCGGCTATTGGCGGCGCGACGACCTGACCGGCGAACGCTTTACCGCCAACCCCTTTGACGATGCCCAAGTCGGGGGCCGGATGTATCGCACCGGCGACCTTGTGCGCTGGCAGGCGGACGGGCGGATCGCCTACCTTGGGCGGATCGACACGCAGGTGAAAATCCGTGGCCACCGGATCGAACTGGGCGAGATCGAGGCGGCGCTGGCGGCGCATCCGGGCGTGACGCAGGCGGTCGTGGTCGCCCGCAGCACGGGCGGCGACACGCGGCTGATTGCCTATGTGACCGGGGCAGGTGCCACCGACGACGCCCTGCGCCGCCACCTTGCCGCAACCCTGCCCGACATCATGATCCCGGCGCAGATCGTGACACTCGACACCTTTCCGCAGACCCCGAACGGCAAGGTCGACCGCAATGCCCTGCCCGATCCGGTGGCGAAACGGGCGACGGCGCCGCTGGCCTTGACCCCGCGCAGCGACACCGAAAAGGCGATCGCCGTGATCTGGTCGCGCATCCTTGGGGTCGCGGATATCCGGGCGACCGACAACTTCTTTGCCCTCGGCGGCCATTCCCTTCTGGCCGTGCAGGCGCACCGCGACATCAAGGCGGAACTGGGGGCGAGCAGCCTCAGCATCACCGACGTCTTCCGGTTTCCGACGCTGGGCGCGCTGGCCACCCATCTGGGCGGCGCGGTGCCGACAACCGACACACCTGTCGCCGACACGAGCGACCTGATGTCGAAACGCCGCGCGATGCGGGCAAGCCGGGGGTTGCGCGGTTGATGAACTTCGCCACCACGAAGATCGATCTGGCGGAGGAGATGGCCCGCGATCTTTTCGGCCCCGACGTCGCCGTCGCGGCCCGCGACCCGCGCCGAGATCACGGCGCGATCCACCCGGCAGAGGCGGCGCAGGTAGCCCGGGCAGTGCGCAAACGGCGGCTGGAATTTGCCGCCGGTCGGCACGCCGCGGCGGCCGCGCTGGCCAGATTGGGACGCGAACCGCACGCAGTTCTGGCCGGTCCCGACCGCGCTCCGATCTGGCCGCATGGCATCCTTGGCAGCATCAGTCACAGCGACACCGCCTGCATCGCCGTCCTTGCACGGGCCACCGGATGCGCGTCAGTCGCGGTGGATGTCGAAGAGGATGCCCCCCTGCCCGATGACCTGATCGACACGATCTGCACGCCCGAGGAACAGGCCCGCCTGATGAACGTCCCGTCACAGGGACACCGCGCCAAGCTGATCTTTTCGGCCAAGGAATGCGCCTATAAGCTGCAGTATCCGCTGACCGGGGCGACGTTCGGGTTCGACCGGATCCACATCGACGCCGATCTTGACGGCGGGACATTCCGCGCGATTTTCCGGCAAACCACCGGCGGATTCCCGGCTGGATCGGCGCTGGCCGGGCGGTTTGCGGTCAGCGGTGGCCTGATCGTCACCGCGATGATGTTGCGTCACTAGGGGGCCGAAATGCAATCGCTGACCCGCCGCGCCGCCGTTCTGACCCTGCCCCTTGCCGTGGCAGGCGGGGCGTTGTGGTGGCGGCAAGACGACACGGCGCCGGACACCACACCGCTGACGCCGCCTGTTGCCCCGCTGAATGTCTTTCATCTTGGCCATTCCCTCGTCGGACATGATATGCCCGCGATGCTGGCGCAACTGGCGGGGGCCGGGCATGACTATGCCAGTCAGCTGGGCTGGGGCGCGTCGATGCGCGATCATTGGGAACCGGCGGTGGCGATCAACGGTTTTGAGGCAATGAATGGACATGGCCGTTACCGCGATGCGACCCGCGCCATCGGATCGGGCGATTTCGACGCCGTGATCCTGACCGAGATGGTCGAGATCAGCGACGCGATCCGCTATCACGCCAGCGCCGATTACCTGTCGCGCTGGGCCGATCTGGCCCACGCGGCCAACCCGGCGACGCGCATTTACCTGTATGAAACCTGGCATTGGCTGGATGACCCAGAAGGGTGGCTTACCCGCCTCGACACCGATCTGGAACAGGCGTGGGAGGCGGACATCCTTGCCCCCGCGATCCGCGCCAATCCCGACCGCCCGATCCACCTGATCCCCGCCGGGCAGGTTCTTGCCCGGTTCGTGCGGGCAGTACAGGCCGCAGGTGGGGTGGACGCGATCGTTGGGCCGGCGGACCTGTTCGGGACTGATCCTGCAGGCAAGCCCGACCCGATCCACATGGGCGACCTTGGCAATTACCTCGTGGCACTGACGCATTACGCTGTCCTCTACCACCGGTCCCCGCTTGGCCTGCCGCATGCCCTGACCCGCGCCGACGGCACCCCGGCAACGGGCCCCGGCGCTGAGGCCGCGCGGCTGATGCAGGACACCGTCTGGAACGTGGTCACGGCGCTGCCGCGCACCGGGGTCGGCGCATGATCCTCCGCCTGCTTTTGCTGCTGTTGCTCGCCACGCCGCTGGCGGCGCAGGATCGCGCGGTCAATCTGGCTGCCATCGCCGACTGGTCGACCGAGGTGCCGTTCATCGACATGATGAAATCGTCACGCCCGCTGTTCGGCCATCGCCCCGGCCAGTGGGGCGGCATGGACCATGCCGATCTGGTGGCCGCCGGCGTGCTGGACAGCGATGGCTGGCCGACTCGCATTCCCGACGACCTTGCCAGTATCGGCACCTTGATCCTGACCGACATGCCCGAAGCGGCGACATCGCTGGCGGGTCGCTACGTGCTGCGGTTCGACGGGACCGGTATCGTCGAGGTTGCCGGGCGGGCCACCCAAAAGCGATACGCCGACAACGCGGTCAGCTTCGATTATACCCCCGGCCCCGGCCCGGTCGATATCCGCATCCAGCAGACCGACCCCACCGATCCGGTCCGCGCCATCACCGTGATCCGCGCCGATATGCAAACGGCCTACGCCGCTGGAGCGCGGTTCAACCCACGCTGGCTGGAGCGGATCGCACCATTCGGCACGGTGCGGCTCATGGACTGGATGGACACCAACGATTCGGAGGTGGAACACTGGGATCTGGCCCCCCACTCCGGCCAGCAGACCTATGCCACGGATGGCGTGCCGCTGGCCCTGCTGGTCGATCTGGCCAACCAGACCGCCAAAGACCCGTGGTTCACCCTGCCGAACCGCGCCGATGACGCTTATATCCGGACCTTTGCGCAAACTGTCCACGATACCCTTGATCCGAACCTGACCGCCTATGTCGAATACTCAAACGAGGTCTGGAACTGGCAGTTTCAGCAGACCGCATGGGCCGACGCACAGGCGCGGGCGCGGTGGGACACTGCCGACGTGGGCACCCAGTTCTACGGGATGCGCAGCGCCCAGACGGCCGATATCTGGCGCGCGGTGTTTGCCGACGCGCCAGAGCGGTTGGTGACCGTGATTTCGACCCAGACCGGCTGGCTGGGGCTTGAGGACAACATCCTGAACGCCCCCCTCTGGATGGCCGAAGACCCCGCCAACCGCCCGCCCCGTGACCACGTCGATGCCTATGCCGTCACCGGTTATTTCGGCGGGATCATCGGGACCGAGGGGCGCGCCGACATGGTGCGTGGCTGGATCGCCGACAGCGAAAAAGCCGCGACGGAGGCGGCGCAGGGTCAGGCAGAGGCAGACGCCTACATCGCCGCCCACCGCTATGACGCGGCCAGCGCCGTGGCCGGGCAGGAATTGCGCGACGGGTCGGTCAGCGGCGATCCGGCGGATACGCTGGCCGACCTTCTGGGCAAGACACTGCCTTATCATGCGGCCGTCGCCGAAAAATACGGGCTGCGCCTGCTGATGTACGAAGGCGGCAGCCATGTGACGGGGATCGGCCCGATGGCGGACGACGCGGCGATCACCGATTTCCTGATCCACTTCAACTACACCCCTGAAATGGGGGCGCTCACCCGCGAACTGATGGCCGGGTGGGATGCCCTGGGTGGTGGCCCGTTCACTCAGTATGCCGATGTTTATGCCCCGACCAAATGGGGGAGCTGGGGCGGCCTGCGTCACATCGACGACGTCAATCCGCGCTGGGACGCGCTGACCGGAGAATGACGACCGTCATCATTCCGGCGCATGACGAGGCGAATTATATCGGTCCCTGCCTGACCGCCTTGATGGCATCCGGTACCCCCACGCAGGTCATCGTCGTCGCCAACGGCTGTACCGACGACACGGCGGCGCGGGCGCAGGCGGTGCCGGTACCTGATGGATCGACGCTGCGGGTGATCGAAGAACCGACTGGCGGCAAGCTGAACGCCTTGAATGTCGCCGAGGCGGGACTGGTGCCGGGCATCCGCATCTATCTGGACGCCGACGTGATCGTCAGCCCCGGGCTGATCGGCCAGATTGCGCAGGCTTTGGCAACGCCCGACGCCCGCTATGCCAGCGGCACGCCGATCATTGCGCCAGCGTCAAGCCGGATCACCCGCGCTTACGCCCGGTTCTGGACCACCCTGCCCTTTGTCACCCAAGGCACCCCCGGTTTCGGCATCTTTGCGGTAAACCCGGCGGGGCGGGCGCGGTGGGGGTCATTCCCCGACATCATTTCTGACGATACGTATGTGCGTCTGTCCTTTGCACCCAGCGAGCGGGTCCGGGTGGCAGCCACCTACACCTGGCCGATGACCGAAGGGTTCGCCAATCTGGTGCGGGTGCGGCGGCGGCAGGATCACGGAGTGGCCGAAATCGGGGCAAGGCATCCGGGGCTTTTCAGGAATTCCGACCACCAGCCTGTCGGCATCGGCGGCACCCTGCAACGGCTTGGGCGCGACCCCTTGGGTTTCGCGGTCTATGCTGCGGTCAGTCTGGCCGTCAAATTGCCGGTCCTGACAACCAGCGACCGCTGGGCGCGGGGGCGTTAAACGGCTGGGTTCGCCACCGCCGCGCGGATATGCCCGGCGAGTTTGGCCGCTTCGGTGTCGGCGTCGTGACGGGCGAGCACCCGGAGACGTCCGGCGTTTCCCATCGCCTCCAACGTCGCATGCGGCGTCGCTGCCAACCGCACGATCGCCGCGGCGATCGCCTCGGGATCGCCTGCCGGCACAAGCCATCCGGTCTGCCCGTCCAGCACCAGTTCGGGCATCCCCGCGATGAAGGTCGCGATTACCGGGCGGGCAGTTGCCATCGCCTCCATCACCACCATCGGCAGACCTTCGGCAAAGCTCGGCATCACGAAAGCCTGCGCCGCGTCAAGGGCGGCCCGCACCCCGGCCTCGTCCACCCAACCCAACAGGGTGATCCGGTCGGCGAGATCATGCGCGGCAATTGCCGCCTCGAGCGGGGCGCGCAAAGCGCCGTCGCCGACCAGCGTCAGATGTGCCCCCGGTGCCCTGTCACCAAGCGCGGCCATCGCCAGCACCAGCGTCATCTGGCCCTTTTGCTCGACGAACCGGCCGACGTTGACCAGACGCGGGCCGCCTGCGGGAAGTGGGACCACACTGGGAAATTTACCTGGCTCGACACCGCAATGGACCGCCTTGATCCGGTCCCAGAGGTCGGCCGAGACCCAGCGGCACAGTTGCGAACGCCCGAAACTGCTGACCCCGACGACGAACGCGGCATGCGTGATCTTGGTCCCCAGCGACAGCGCAGAAGGGGCGTCGAATTCTTCGGGGCCATGTACCGTGAAGCTGAAGGTCGGGCCGCCGAGGGCATGGGTGAGCATTGCCACCGTCGCCGCATTGGTCCCGAAATGGGCGTGCATGTGGGCAACACCGGCGGCGCGGCAGCGCCGGGCGACATCGCAGGCTTCGGCGAAATAGAATAGCCGCCGCCAGCCACCCGGCCCGGCAGCCCATCCGCAGCGCAACGCCAGCCACAGGGCGGCGAACCAGTGCCGGGGCGTCAACCAGAACTGCGTGACGGTCGCCGTCAGGATCGACCACGGACCCGCCGCCAGCACGTAGGTTGTGGCGGCCTGTTCGGCACGGTCGGCGGCATCCGGCAGCACCCCGTCAGCGCCGCGCATCGCCAGCCGCAAGACGTCGAACCCCTGCCGTTCCAGCGCGCGCACCTCGCGCCGGATAAAGCTGTGGGAGGGTTGCGGATAGGTGTTGAGGATATAGGCGATCTGCAAAACGGGCATCCGGTGTTTTGATCTCTCCGTTCCTAGCCGTGCAAACTCACGTTGAAAAGCCTCATCACCCGATCGGGCATCAATGGGGGTTCCTGTGCCGCACTGTTGCCAGCCGGTCTCCATCCGCGATATTTCACTGGCCAAAAGTCCATCGATGCCACAGAATCCCGCACAGCGCCGGAGTGCCATTGCCACCATGACCCATGTTTTCAGTCACTTTCTCGGCGGTCGTCTGATGGCGCGTGTGCTGCGCGGATCGGCGTTCATCGTGCTGGGTTACGGAACCAGTCAGGCACTGCGCCTTGCCGCCAACCTGATCCTGACCCGCCTGCTGTTCCCCGAAGCGTTTGGTCTCATGGCGCTGGTCAGCGTCGTCACGGTGGGTCTTGCGATGTTTTCCGACGTCGGGATCGGCCCTGCCATCGCCCAGAATCGGCGCGGCGACGACCCCGATTTCCTGAACACCGCATGGACCATTCAGGTGACGCGCGGCTTTGCGCTTTGGGCCTGTGCGGCGGCGCTGGCATGGCCGATGGCGACATTGTATGACGAACCTTTGCTGGCCGCTTACCTGCCTCTTGCCGGAGTTGCACTGGCGATTGGCGGGTTCAACCCGACCCGGATCGAAACCGCCCACCGGCACTTGCTCATGGGGCGGCTGACGGCGCTGGATCTGGCCAGTCAGGCGACTGGCATCGCCGCGATGATCGTTCTTGCCTGGGCGACCGGATCTGTGATCGCGCTGGTCATTGGCGGTATCATCGGTGCGGCGGCGAAACTGGTGCTGACCGCCATCGGCCTGCCCGGCCCGGCCAACCGGTTCCGGTTTGAAAAAAGCGGCTGCGGGCGAACTGATCAGCTTTGGCAAATGGATATTCCTGTCCACCGCCTTCTGGTTCGTGTCGAGCCAGGGCGACAAGGCGATTCTGGGCAAGTTCCTCAGTCTCGAGGGCCTCGGCATCTACAACATCGGCTATTTCCTCGCCAGCTTTCCGCTGCTGCTGGGGCAAGCCGTGACCGGGCGCATCCTGATCCCGATCTACCGCGAAACCGGTACGACGCCCGACGCGGCGTCGCAACGCAAGATCAAAGTCATGCGCTATGGCCTGACGGCGGGGATCATCGGCCTTCTGGCGGTCATGTGTTTTGGCGGGCCGTGGCTGGTGCACCTGCTGTATGACCCGCGCTATGCGAACGCCAGCGGCATCGTGGTGCTTGTCGCTGCGATGATGCTGCCGCAGGTCATCGGTCTGTCCTACGATCAGGCCGCGCTGGCAGCAGGGGATTCGCGGCGGTTCTTTGTCTTTTCGGCGCTGCGTGCGCTGGCCCAGATCGGTGGGCTGCTGGGCGGGTTTGCAATCGCCGATCTGCCCGGCGCCCTGATCGGGGTAGGCATCGCCGGGGTCGCGGTGCATCCGTTGCTGATCTGGATCGCAAGGGTGCATGGGGTCTGGGACATGCGGCACGATCTGTTGGCAGGGCTGACGGCGGCCCTGATCGGCGGGCTGGCGATATGGATGCACTGGGACGCCATCGCGGCGATCAGCGGCTGATCAGGCGGGTTTGCCCAAGGCCGCCCGCAATCGCTGCATTGGCCCGAGCACCCGGCCGGGCCGGTCAAGCTGCGGGATCGCTACCACTGGGCGCAAGCCGGTTTCCCGCTCCATCTGCGCGACCGAGCGCAAGACGGGGTGGCGCAGGTCGAGCAGGAAAGCCACCGCCAGTGCTGCAAGCCCCGACAGGACCGCGCCCATCGCCGCCAGCTTCTTGCGGCTTGACGTGATCGAATATTCGGGCACCGTCGCCGGTTCCAGAATGGTCAGCCGCTCGCCCTGCAGGTTCTGTTCAAGGCGAAAGCCCACCTCGGCCTCCGCCCTGCGGGTCAGAACCACGTCAAGCTGGCTTTGCAACTGGTCACGGTCGCGCTGAAAGCTGGACAATTGGCGTTCGATTTCCGGGCTGGCCACCAGAACCTCAGCCAGTGAAGCGGCGCGTTGTTCCAGCAAGGCGCGCTGGCTGGCCAAACTGTCCAACTGGGCCTGAAACCCGGCGATTTCGCGATCTACTGCGGCCTGACGGCCCGCGCGGTCGACCTGATCGATCTGCAACTGCACCCCGATCGACTCGCGGTCGATGTCGAGCATGGCGCCGTTGACACTGGCGATTTCGGAGCGGCGCAGATCGACATTGCCGGTCACGGTAAGGTCGTTATCGGTGCTGAACTTGGCGATCTGGTCATCAAACGCAGCGACTGCCGAGGTCAACCGGTCCTCTTCGCGCAAGAAGAAATCGAGGGTTTCGCGGGTCTGATCGCTGCGCGTCTGGGCGCTGAGCGCGATCGTGCGGGCGGCCATCTCTTGCGCGACCTGCTGAGCCTGCAACGGGTCACCCAACCTGGCCGTAAAGGTCAGCACCGAAATGGTGCCATCGTCGGCGAAGCCTTCGCGGACCGCAGCGACCCCTTCGATCTTTACCGACCGGCGCATGAGATCGGTCAGTTCAGTCTGATTCAACTTGCCCGCATCGGCGAACAGCCCGAATTTTGCGATCATGTCCAGCAGGTTGTCGCGGGCCATCAGTTGTTGTTCGATCAGCTGCAACCGGCGCGCCGAACTGCTTTCGACGGTCGACGGTGCCAGACCACTGGCAATCTTGGGGCGTTCGATCTGCAGCACTTCGGAGGCCTGAAAAATACGCGGTTGGCGCATCGCAAAAACCAGCGAAAATGCCATGCCGACAAGTGTCAGCGCGACGATCACACCAAGCCGGCGGCGGATCAGGTCGATCAGGTCTGCAACCGAATGGATCGGGCCCAACAGCTTTGCCCCCCTAGGTCGCGTAAACGTCGGAGGCCGGCACCCGGCCCCGGTTCAGGATGACGCCCAGCAGCTTGGCCTGACCGTCAAGGATGCGTTCGCAGGCGGCCAGGTGCCGGGCGGTGGTACGGGTGCCGTCGGCAACCAGCAGCACGCCGTCGACCTGTGGCAGAAACGCCGTCAGATCATCGTGCGCCAACATCGGTGGCAGATCGAAGATCACCACATCGGGGCGCAGGGCGGTCTGCATCCGGGTCAGCGTCTGCGCGGTTTCGCCGTCGTGCAGCACTTCGGCTGCATCGCGGCGCGGCGCGGCGTTCAGGCCCAACGCCAGATTGTCGTTGGCCCGCACAAGATGCTCACCGATCGGGATCTGGCCACGCAACATCTTCTGGATGTCGCCCCGCCCGTCAAGGTCGAGCGCCCGCGCCACCCCCGGATTGCGCTGGTTGAGGTCGATCAGCACCGTGCGGCAATGCGGCAGCCGCGACAGGCTAAGCGCCAGATTGACGGCCGTGAAGGTGCAACCGCAACCCGCGGTCGGCGACACGACCGCAATCCGGGTCCAGCCATTCGCCCTGAGCGTCTGCAGCAGCCTTGTGCGCAGCAGATCGAACCCGTTTGACGCCGCCCGATGACCCAGAAACCCGCGCAGCGGTGCGCCCGCCAGAACATGCCCGGTGACCACCTCGGCAAGACGCGGCAGGGTGTCCCAGCGCAGGCTGTCGCGGGGCGGGCGGGCATCGGTCACGGGGTCCGGCCGGTCGACGACTGCCGGGACCGCAGGCATCGGCTGGTGGATTGGCGCCATGGCGACGTCGGACTGCGCCTCCGTTGGCGCGACCTCGTTGGCGACTGCGTCGATGACGTCCTCGCGCGCTGCTTCGGCCCGCGCCTTTTGGTGCCGCCGGTAGGGGCGGTAGCGATAGGCGACGGGTTTGTTGTTCAGCGCGTTCATCTGCAGACTCGTCTTGCGGCGTTGCAGAAACTACCATGTATGGCAGGCCAATGCACCTCAATACCCACTCTAATACCCGGTCGGTCGCAAGACCACGCCCAGAGTCTTGAAGATCACCCACACGTCGGTCGCCAGTGACACCTTGCCGAGATAATCGGCATCGGTTTCATGCCGGAAAGCAAAGTGACTCTCGTTTCTCGCAGAGACCTGCCAAAACCCTGAGATACCCGGCCGCAGGGCGAAATAGGCCTGCGGATCGCCGTAGAGCGGCAGTTGTTCAGGCATCATCGGACGTGGGCCGATCAGGCTCATTTCACCCTTGATGACATTCCACAACTGTGGGAGTTCATCCAGCGACGTCATCCGCAGCCAGCGCCCGACACGGGTGATACGCGGATCGTGTTTCAGCTTTTGGGTGATGCGCCATTCAAGCGCCAACGCCGGATCCGCCGCGAGATACTGCACCAGCCGGGCGTCGGCGTTGCGGGTCATGGTACGCAGTTTCAGGATCGAAAACCGCCGCCCCCCCACGCCGAGCCGGTCCTGAAAATAGAATGGTTGGCCACCCTCACACAACAGCAGCAGCGCACAAGTCCCAATCACCGGCAAGGTCAGCGGCAAAGTCAGCACGATCAGGCTGACATCCAGCGCCCGCTTTCCCCAGATGGCATACCAGCCGGTTGGATTCGCGGCGGCTGGGCGCGGCAGGTCTATCCGACCCCGCTCCGCCAAAGCGCCGCGCACCCCCTTATCAGCGATTGGCGCCGCAAGAGGGCCAGCAATCGCCCCGAACGCAAGTTCGGAGTTCGTGAGATCTTTCATCGCTTCCCCTTGCCGGCCAGCACCGGCACGCGTCAAAACCAAACCCTGGCGAGGATCAGACTGTCGGCATGTTCCGCCGAGCCGTCACCCCACCAATACAAAACTTAGAGGCACGCCGCCGGACGGTCCGCAAGATGGCCTTTGGGTCAGTCACCCAATCAGCTTTGCCACAGGCAGACCGCAGCAATCCGACGGATGCCACCGTTTCGCCATAATTTGTACCAGATTTCGTGGGCCGGGGTTTCGAATTCGTTGGAAACATACTGTTTCCGCCCTCAGAAATCCCTAATCAAATCAATGTGATGTCGAATCACACTTTTAATGCTTTTGGGCAACAATCCGGCGTTAGTCAGGCGTGGTTTTCGCGGGCCCCCTGCCCTGGTTTCGCCACATTGCACCAGATTTCGTCACCCCGCGGCGCCGCCACATAGGCGTTGCGTCCGACCAGCGCGGCTGTACTGATGCGGTCAAGATGAAGCTGGCCCCGGTCGGGCATTGAATGGACACCAGATGGACGAACCGATCAGGCGTCGCCGCAGCGGCGGGCGCACCCGCGCACTCGACCAAGCCAGCACCCCGCGCCGCGCCCCCGATTACCGCCAGTTGCGCCATCCCTTTGCGCCGCAATCCATGTTCAGCGCCGACGAGGTCGCCAATGTCCACGGATCGGCCCTGCGCGTGTTGCAGGACCTTGGGATCAAGGTGCTGCTGCCCGAGGCGCGTGCCATCTATGCCGGTGCCGGGGCGCGGGTCGTTGACGACATGGTTCACATCGGCGCCGACATGGTGGCCGAGACCCTGCGCACTGCACCCAAATCCATTCGCATCCGCGCCGCCAATCCGGCCCGCGCCCAGACCTATGCCGAGGGCGCGATGCTGTTTCAGGGCGGTGCGGGCTGCCCGAATGTAACCGACCGGATCAGAGGCCGCCGCCCCGGCAGTCTGGCGACGTTCATCGAGACCACCAAGCTGCATCAGACCTATGATGTGATCCACCTGCTCGGCCCGTCCGCCGAACCGCAGGACGTGCCCGTCGCCTTGCGCCATTACGCGATGATGCAGGCGCAGATGGAATGGTCGGACAAGCCGATGTTCGTCTATGCAAGGGGCACCGGGCAGGTCATGCAAAGTCTTGAGATGATCCGCATAGGGCTGAACCTGACCGAAGCCGATTTCCACGACGGGGTCTGGGCGTTTTCGGTCATCAATTCGAACTCGCCCCGGATGCTGGACAATCCGATGGCGCAAGGCATCATCGACCTGGCCCGCGCCGGGCAGATGACGGTGATGACGCCGTTCTGTCTGGCGGGCGCGATGGCCCCGGTAACGGTGGCCGGGGCACTGACCCTGCAACACGCCGAGGCGCTGGCGGGCATCGTGCTGGCGCAGATGACCAAGCCCGGTGCGCCGATCAGCTATGGCGGGTTCGCGTCCAACGTCGATATGAAATCGGGCTCGCCTGCCTTCGGCACGCCCGAACACGTCAAGATGCAGATCGGATCGGGACAGTTGGCCCGCCATATCGGCCTGCCGTGGCGATCCGCCGCCGGGGCCGCGTCGAACGCGGCCGACATGCAGGCGGCGACCGAAAACAACATGGGCTTGTGGGGCGCGCTGATGGCCAATGCCACCCTGACGATCCATGCCGCAGGCTGGCTGGAAGGCGGGCTGGCCTTTGGCTATGAGAAATTCATCAACGATATCGAGGCGTTGCAGATCATCGCGGAACTGGCGACCAAGCCTGTCGCTGACGATGCCGAGATCGGGTTCGACGCCATTGCCGATGTCCCCCCCGGCGGCCATTTCTTTGCGACCCAGCACACGATGGACCGTTATGCCACGGCGTTCTATGCCCCGTTGGTCGCCGATCTGACGAACGTCGGCAAATGGACCGAGGGCGGGGCGTTGAAGGCTGACCAACGCGCGACGGGCATCTGGCAGCAGAACCTTGCCGACTTTGTCCAGCCGCCGACTGGCGTCGACGTGGCCGAACGGCTGGCCCAATACATCGCTGAAATGACCGCCAAGGGCGGCGCGGCGCCGATGGAATGACCGACCCCGTTGACCCCGCCAAGGACGGCGCCAAGATGTCGTTCGCGGCTGACATGAGCTATGGTGATTACCTCAACATCGACCAGATCATCGGGGCGCAGCACCCGATATCAACCGCGCACGACGAATTGCTGTTCATCGTCCAGCACCAGACCAGCGAATTGTGGATGCGGCTGATCCTGCATGAACTCGACGCCGCCCGCGCGTTGATCGCGGCGATGGATTTCGCCCCGGCGTTCAAACTGCTGGCGCGGGTGGCGCGGATTTTCGAGCAGTTGAACAACGCGTGGGACGTGTTGCGCACGATGACGCCGAGCGATTACACGACGTTCCGCGAGACGCTGGGGCACTCGTCGGGGTTTCAATCGCACCAGTACCGGCTGATCGAATTCACCCTTGGCAACCGTAATCGAGGCATGATGAAGGTGCATGAACACCGCCCCGATCTGCACGGGTTGCTGGTGGCCGAACTGGCGCGGCCTTCGCTGTATCACGTGGCGCTGCGGGCCTTGGCGGCGCAGACCGGGGCAGCGTTTGCGCCCGAAGTGTACCGCATGGATGCGCCGCACCGCGCCGATCCTGCCGTCATGGCGGCGTGGACGGTGGTTTATCGCGCGCCGGAACAATGGTGGAGCCTGTACGACCTTGCCGAAAAACTTGTCGACCTGGAAGACTACTTTCGTCGCTGGCGGTTCAACCATGTCACCACCGTCGAACGGGTGATCGGGTTCAAGCGCGGCACCGGCGGGACGTCGGGCGTGCAATACCTGCGCCGGATGCTCGAGGTCGAACTGTTCCCTGAACTGTGGCACCTGCGCGGAGACCTGTGATGACACCTCTGCCCCTGAAACAGCTTTTCGATCTGCCCGACAACTTGAGTTTCGGGATCACGGGGCTACTTCTGGACGACGCCGACATCACGACGGCGGTCGACGCGCTGGCCCATGTGATCGGCAACCGGCTGTGCGACGATCCGGTGTATCGGCGGACCAACAGGGTGACCTGATCGCGGCGCAACGACTGTTTGTCGCCGGGACTGATGCAGATCAGGATCGCCACTCTTGCTATGTCGTAGTTAAATGACGGTCGCGAATCGTTGATGATAGTACACACCCAGAATCATGGGGATCGTTGTCAGTGGAAAAATCGCAATCGGCGTTTCTGGTGGTGGGTCAGACGGGAATTATCCTGTACGACATGATGGCAACCCTCGAGGCCACTTTTGCCGGTTGGCGGGGCGTGGCGACGTGCACCGTGGATGCGGCACTCGACCTGCTCGACGACGTGCCGGTCAGGATCGCCTTTATTGCCGCAGCCCCACGTGACTTTGCCGGCAGTCCGCTGGCCGCCCGGCTGCATCAGAGCGGCGCACGGATCGTCCTGATGGGCGACGCGGCGGAGGAATCCGCTACAACCAGCACCTACCCGGTTCTGCATCGCCCGTTTCGAACGGACGACATCGTCGGGATCGCCCGCGCACACGCCTGACCACCTGTTTTACCGACTCCTCTGGCCTTGCCCGGTTTCAATGCCATAGTGTCATGAGACAGGTCCGGCCGCGGCCGCCCGTTCAAAATGACAGGATCAAGTCAAAACATGCGTCGGCTGCGTGCGATATTCGACAGGCTTGGGTTTCGGCTTGCGTTGATGCTGGCGGTTGCGCTGCTGCCCTTGCTGATCGTGTCGATCATCCGGTCGCAAGCCGTCATGACCGAGGCGCGAGCCCGGTCGCAGACCGTTTTGGCGGGCGAAACACTGCGGGCGGTGGGCGGCGTGGTCTCGCTGATCGACAATGCCAAGGGGGCCGTTCAGGCCCTGAGCCGGAACTTTCCGCAGCTTCTGGCTGACCCGGCCCAATGTCAGACCCTGATGCAGGACTGGCTCGGCGACACGGTGTATACCTTTATCGCGTTCATCGACCTGACCGGCGATGTTCCCTGTTCCAGCGCTCCCGAACCTTTCAGTCTCCGCGACACACAGCGGTTGCAGGAGTTGATCGCCGATCCCCGGCTTCAGGTCCGGGTCATTCAGAATGCGACGGTCTCGGGCACATCGGTGCTGAGCGTAACCGCCCCGGTCGCCGATGCGACGGGGGCGCTGATCGGCTTTGCCGCCATATCGGTGCCGCACACCGCCCTGCGTAACCTTGACAGGCCGCAATCTGCGGGGGCGACGTTTCTGACGGTGGATGCCGCTGGCACGGTGCTGACCGCGCCGGGCGAACTGGACGCCGCTGCTCTGATCCTGCCCCTGATGAGCACAAAGGAAACCATTGGCAGCTTGCCCCGCAGCTTTTCCCGTGTCGGCCGCGACGGAGTCATCCGGGTTTACGCGATTACCGCCATCGTCGGTGATGAAATTTTTGCCATTGGCACCTGGCCCGAGGCAACCGGCAACGCCGAGCAGTGGAACTTTGGGAATCCGGCGGTGTTTTCGGCGCTGATGTGGCTGGCCAGTCTGGCGGTCGCATGGTTCGCGTCCGACATGTTCGTCACCCGCCACGTTCGCCATCTGCGCCAGTCGATGCGCCGCTTTGGCCAGACCCGGCTGCTTTCGGGGACGCCAGTCTCTGGCACGGCACCCGCCGAAATCATGGACGTCGGCATGGCATTCGTCGACATGACCGAACAGATCCTGCACGACGAGGCCGAGCTTGAGGATATCTCGCGCCAAAAGGACATTCTGCTGCGCGAGGTCCATCACCGGGTCAAGAACAACCTGCAATTGATCGCTTCGATCATGAGCCTGCAGATGCGCCAGACCAAATCGCCCGAGGTCGTCGGCCTGCTGCGTAGTCTGCAGGACCGCATCAACAGTCTGGCGACGATCCACAAGGGCCTCTATCAGACCACCGGGCAGGCCGATGTCTGGATCGACGAACTGTTGCTGACCATCGTCAATCAGACCGTCAGGATGGGTGTCGGGGATGCCAAGGCAATCGATCTGCACACCGATATCGCGACGCTGCAACTGAATCCCGATCAGGCGGTGCCGCTGGCCCTGATGGTCACCGAAGCGTTGACCAATGCGCTGAAAAATATCGGCTCACCCGACGGCACGCGGCCCCGTTTGTCGGTCACGCTGGCGACGACGGGCGACGATCACGCCGAACTGGCCGTGTTCAACACGCTCCCGCCCAGCCCCGGGCCTCTGGATGCGCAAACCTCGACCGGGCTGGGAACCGAACTGCTGGATGCCTTTGCGATGCAGTTGGGCGGCACATTGACCAAGACGCACGACGGCAAGGCCTATGTTCTCAGCGTGCGCTTTCCGATCGAGCCTTTATCGGCCAAGACCTGAGCCGGAAAAATTTGCCCCTCGCTATGAAATCGGACCGCAGGATCACCTGCGGTCCGTTTTTCGATGCAGCTTGCCGAATCGTTCAGACCGGCGGGCGGCCCCGGACGGCGCGGGCGATCATCGCCACGACGAACAGGATGAGGAAGATCACGAACAGGATTTTTGCGATCCCTGCGGATGCGCCAGCGATGCCGCCGAAACCAAGGGCAGCCGCGATCAGGGCGACCACGAGAAAGGTAAGGGCCCAGCCAAGCATTTGAAGTCTCCTTTGAAAATCGAAACGGGTGTCGATGTGGCGTCTCAACCCCTGTACCGGGCTTTTGGTTCCCGCAGCGTCACGCCGGCCAGTCAGACCATTTCTTCCGGCGCACCGGGAAGCGGCTGGCCGATCTCTGCCGCCGGATGCAGATCATAGGGCAGGATGAACCCCTGACGCTGTTCTGGCGGGCGGTCCCGATTGTCCAGCGCGCGTTGCCGCCACGCCGCAAATGCGGTGTCGGGCGCGTAGAACTGGGCGCCGGCGCTGTCGGTCAGCCAATGCCGGAACACCGCCTGGCGCAGTTGCGTCACCTGCCCCGGATCGCGCAGCACGACGCCCGCCTCGCTGTCCCAATGCAGGCTGCGCCCGTTCAGGTTCGCCGATCCGACGATAGCAGCGACATCGTCGAACAGCGACACCTTGGCGTGGACGTAGACGATCGGTGCCGCGTCCAGCGTCGCCCTTTCGCTGTCGTCGTCGGCAGGACCGGGCGGGCGCGGCTGCACCGGGCTGACCACCAGAAACCTGTCGCCAAAGGCATCATGGACATCGGCGATCGCGCGCACCTGAAGGTGTTCACCGAACCGGACATCAAGGTCGGGGTTATCGTCGAAGGCGGCATCCTCGGGGGCGGCGGGCAGCAGGACGATCAGGGTCAGATCCGGCTGCCGCCGCCCCGCAGCGACGAGTGCCGCGGCGATGTGTTTGTCGCGGAAATACTGGTTTTCCATGTAGATGAATTTACGGGCCGCTCCGATCAGGGCGATATGGACATCGCTCAGGTCGCTGACCAGTGGTTTGGGACCAAGATGGAACATCGGAAACCGGCGCCGCCGCGATTGCGTGATGGCAAACGCCGGACCGCGCGTCGGTGGCTTTTGCCTGCCCGATATGACCGCGCCCATCGCGCCCAGAAATGCCAGCGCATCGCGGGCCACGTCAGGGTCCTGCAGCACCAGTTGGATGTCATGCCAGGTATCTTGCGCGGGCTCGTCGTGGTCGTTGTCGTCATAGCGGCGGTTGTTCAGATCAAGCCCGCCGATATAGGTGGTCTGGCCGTCGAACACTGCCAGTTTGTGATGCAGCGTCACCGGGTGCAGGCGCGGCACGACGAACCGGCGAACCCGCGCCACCCCGTCCTCCAGCCTGACCAGTTCATGCAGGCCGGGTGCAAAACGCAGGGCGCTGGTCGCATCGCCATCGTCGTTCAACCCTTCAACGACCTTGGTGAGGTCTTTCCTGGTGCGCAGGGCGAACATCAGGCGCGGCACGATCCCGCCATGCGCCGGATGCAGCAACGCACGTACAGCTATCCGCGCCGCACCGGCGCGGGTCAATTCGTTCAGCGCCAGATAACGGGCGACGAAATGCCATGCCTGCATGTGCATGTCGCTGGACATGATCGGGTCGAAATCCGACAGGGTCAATTCGACGCTTACGCCACGGTTCAGTGTATCGACGATCAGATCGGCCCAAACCTTGCCCACCGCAAGGCCGGCGTCCGAATGCAGCCGCGTCGTCGGATCGAACAGGCGAAACCCCATGCGGATGTCGGATCTGGCCGCCAGAAACAGGGATTCGAGGCGCGGGTAGGCTTCGTTTGCCGTCACCAGAACCTCGACCGTGCCAGTGACCATGATCAGCGGCGCTGCACGGCCGGACGGGCATTCAACACGGCCATCGTCCCGCGATCTGTCAGTTCGAGCGAATCGTCATCCGACAGGTGCAACAGTTCGATCAGCTTTTGACGGGCCCGGTTGACCCGGCTTTTCATCGTGCCGGTGGCAACGCCGCACATCTCGGCCGCCTCGTGATAGGCAAAGCCGGAAGCACCGACCAGCGTGAGA
>JBBSBK010000027.1:0-35395 GCA_038251315.1 Rhodobacterales bacterium
ATTGTCAGGCTGGCCGCAGATGCCACCCCGACAAGACATTTGCAATATGTCCCGCCAAGCTGGGACGCGCATTTCAAGATTGCGTTAAGCGTGACATGATAACCGCGTGTCGGAAGAACATAGCGCGGACGCAAAAGGGGCAAAGGTTCAGGGGTGGGGGTCTGGCAGTCATATCGCCTGCGGCTACAGCGCAAACGCTGGCGCATCCGTGCTTTTCGCAAGCGGCGGCAACTGACTGCAGTCGCGGATCGCAGTGCGGAATTGCGGCCTGACGACATCCTGATCTTTTCGACGTTTCGCAACGAAGACGTGCGTCTGCCCTATTTCCTGAAGTATTACCGCGATATGGGCGTGAACCACTTTTTCATGGTGGACAATGACAGCGACGATGGCGGGCGGGATTATCTGGCGGACCAGCCCGACGTGTCGCTTTGGACGACCAAAGGCAGTTACAAGCGGGCGCGGTTCGGGGTCGATTGGCTGAACTGGCTGCAAATGAAACATGCGCATGGTCATTGGTGCCTGATCGTCGACCCGGACGAATTCTTCGTCTATCCGTTCTGCGACACCCGACCGTTGCGGGCGCTGACCGATTGGCTGGAAGCGTCGTCGATCAAATCGTTCGGGGCGATGCTGCTGGATATGTATCCCAAGGGGCGGATCGACCAGTCGCCCTATCGCCGCGATCAGGATCCGCTTGAAATCGCGTCATGGTTCGATGCCGGCAACTATACGATCTCGAAGAACATCAAGTTCGGCAACCTGTGGATACAGGGCGGCCCGCGGGCGCGCATGTTCTTTCCCGACGACCCCTGGCGAGCCCCCGCCCTGAACAAGATCCCGTTGGTCAAATGGGACCGCGAGTATGCCTACGTCAGTTCGACCCACATGCTGCTGCCGCGCGGGCTGAACCTTGTCTACGACGAATGGGGCGGCGAAAAGGCCAGTGGCATCTTACTGCATACCAAGTTTCTGGACACCTTCACGATCAAGGCAAAAGAAGAGCTTGAGCGCAAGCAGCACTATGCCAACAGCCATGAATACAAGGCCTATGCCAGCGGTCTGGCCGAAAATCCCGACCTGTGGTGCAAGTGGAGCGAGAAATACATCAACTGGCGCCAGCTTGAGATTCTGGGGCTGATGTCCAAGGGAAACTGGGCATGACGTTGGGCATCGTCATGTTGGTCCACACTGCGCTGGATCGTGCCGAACAGATGGTGCGGCATTGGGTGGCGGGGGGCTGTCCGGTGGTTCTGCACATGGACCGAATGGTCGACCGTGCGACTTTCGACAGCTTTCGCGCCCGGTTGGCCGATCTGCCTGAGGTCCGGTTTTCGGCCCGGTTCCGCTGCGAATGGGGTACTTGGGGGATCGTTGCCGCGGCACAGTCGGCGTCGGAGATGCTGCTGCAGGAATTCCCTGATGTGCGTCATGTCTATCTGGCTTCGGGGTCGTGCATGCCTCTGCGCCCGGTCAAGGATCTCGTGCGCTATCTTGACGACCGCCCGCGCACCGATTTCATCGAAAGTGCGACAACGGCCGATGTGCCCTGGACGGTCGGCGGGCTTGACAACGAACGATTTACCCTGCGGTTTCCGTTTTCGTGGCGGCGGCACCGTTATCTGTTCGACCGTTATGTCGAATTTCAGCGCCGGTTCAAAATCAGCCGCCGGATGCCGCCCGGCCTGGTGCCGCACATGGGGTCGCAGTGGTGGTGTCTGACGCGGCAAACCCTGTCGGCGATTCTGACCGACCCCAATCGTGCCGCCCATGACCGTTATTTCAGAAAGGTCTGGATTCCTGACGAAAGCTATTTCCAGACCCTTGCGCGGCACTATGCCGTCAATATCGAAAGCCGATCACTGACCCTGTCCAAGTTCGATTTTCAGGGCAAGCCGCACATCTTTTATGACGACCATCTGCAACTGCTGCGCCGGTCCGACTGTTTCGTCGCCCGCAAGATCTGGCCACGGGCAGATCGGTTGTATCAGACTTTCCTGTCCGACGACCCCGCCCGGATGAAGGGATCAGAACCCAACCCCGGCAAGATCGACAGGATCTTTGCCAAGGCAGTCGAGCGGCGCACCCGTGGTCGTGCGGGGCTGTATATGCAAAGCCGGTTTCCCAACGAAAACTGGGAAAACGGCGTCACCCCCGCTCCCTATTCGGTGTTTGAAGGTTTCACCGAGTTGTTTCAGAATTTCGAATCGTGGCTGGCAAAGGCCGCCGGGGCGCGGGTGCATGGTCACCTTTACGCCGCCGACGCAGTGCAGTTCGATGGCCGCCAGACGACGTTTTCCGGGGCGATGTCGGACAATCCCAAATTGCGCGATTACCGACCCCGGATGTTCCTGACCAACCTGATCTGGAACACGCGCGGCGAGCGTCAATGCTTCCAGTTCGGCCCAACCGACAATCAGGCGATCAGCTGGGATCTGGCGAAAGACTCCAACGCCCAGATTTCGGTGATTTCCGGCGCTTGGGCGGTGCCGCTGTTCCAGTCCAACCGCAACTTTGCCGATCTGCGTACACAGGCGGCGGCGCTGCAAAAGATCGAAAGCGATCATATCTATGCCCTGCGTTCGCCCTACCTCAAAGCCAAGGTACGGATCTGGACCATGGCCGAATTCATCGAGGCCCCGATGGAGGCGTTGCAGACTGTTGTCGATGAAATCACCGGCAAGGCCGTACGCGCCCCGGTCGAGGCACCGCTGCTGGTCGATTTGACCGGCTTCGGGCAGTTCCTGCAGAACCTGAAAAATCAGGGGATGCACCCCTATCTGATGGGCGATTTCCCGGTTGACGGGGCGGTGCAATCGCCGCCGACCAGCCCGCGCAAACCCTACCTCGTGCGCTAGGGTATGGGTCAGTTCGATTACTTCGTCGTCTTTGCCGAAATGCGCACCGGATCGAATTTTCTCGAGGTGAACTTGAATGCTTTCGATGGGTTGTCCTGTCTGGGCGAGGCCTTCAATCCGCATTTCATCGGCTACCCGGATGCCACCGACATCCTTGGCGTGACCCAAAAAACCCGCGAGGCCGATCCGCAGCGTCTGATCGACAGGATCAAGGCCGAACAGGGCCTTGCCGGATTCCGATTCTTTAATGACCACGACGCCCGCGCGCTGGATATCTGCCTGCCTGACCCGCGTTGCGCCAAGATTATCCTGACCCGCAATCCGGTCGAAAGTTATGTCAGCTGGAAGATCGCACAGGCCACCGGTCAGTGGAAACTGACAAATTTCAAACATGCCAAGGCGGAAACCGTTACCTTTGATGCCGCCGAGTTCGAGGCGCATCTGGGCGCCTTGCAGGACTTTCAGGTGCTGCTGCTGAACAGGCTGCAAAAATCCGGGCAGACGGCCTTTTACGTTGCCTACGAAGATCTGCAGGATATCGACGTGATGAACGGACTGGCCGCTTGGCTGGGGTGTCCGGCGCGAATCGACGGTCTTGATAAAAAGCTGAAAAGGCAGAACCCGGAGCCGATGGCCGACAAGGTCGCCAACTTTGCCACGATGGAAGCTGCGCTGGCGCGACTGGATCGGTTCAACATGACGCGGACGCCGAATTTCGAACCCCGGCGCGGCGCTGCGATCCCGACCTATGTTGCCGCCCCGACCAGCCCACTGCTGTTTTTACCTCTGCGCGGCGGACCCGAGGATGCAGTACGCGATTGGCTGGCCGGGCTGGACGGCGGGGCGCCCCTGATCGACGGCTTCAGCCAGAAATCAGTGCGGCGGTGGAAGAAAAACCATGTCGGGCATCGCAGTTTCACCGTGCTGCGTCACCCTGTCGCGCGCGCCCACGCGACATTCTGCGACAAGATACTGGCGACCGGCCCCGGCAGCTTCCCCGAAATCCGCGCCACACTGCGAAAGGTGTTCACCCTGGCGATCCCCGAAGGTGAACCGGGGCCTGAATATGACAATGCGGCGCACCGGGCAGCATTTCGGGGATTCCTTGGGTTCATCAAAGTCAATCTGGCGGGGCAGACCTCGGTGCGCACCGATCCCGCATGGGCCAGCCAAAGTGCGGTTTTGCAGGGAATGGCCGGGTTCATGCTGCCCGATCTGATCCTGCGCGAGGATACCCTGCGCGACGATCTGGCAATTCTGGCGGCGCAGGTCGGCAAGACGACGATGCCCGAGGTGGGGGACACCGACCCGCATCGCGCCCGGCTGGCCGGGATATATGATGAAGAAGTCGAGGCGGCAGCGCGTGATGCCTGCCTGCGCGACTACATCGCATTCGGGTTCGGCAACTGGAGCTAAGTACCTGAATCACTAAGCGGCCTTGGTCGCCTGCCCTTCGGTCAGGATGGTGTACAGCGTTGCCGGGTCGCTGTTGGCCCGCAGTTTGGCACAGGTGCCCGGATCGCGCATCGTCCGCGAGACCAGCGCCAGCGCCTTGAGGTGATCGACACCTGCATGGGCCGGGGCCAGCAAGGCAAAGATCAGATCGACCGGCTGCCGATCGACCGAATCGAAATCCAGCGGCTTTTCAAGCCGCAGGAACAGACCGCAGACCTTTTTCACCTCGTCCAACCGGGCGTGGGGCAGGGCGATGCCGTGTCCAACCCCTGTCGGCCCCAGCCCTTCACGTTCCATCAACGCCTCGATCACTTTGGCGGCGGGCACCGCATGACAGGCCTCAGCCAGATCGCCCAGATCGTGAAACAGCCGCTTTTTGCTGGTCGTCGCGTTGATCAGCTTGACGCAGTCAGGCCCAAGGAGGTCGCCGAGTTGCATGAATTTACGCTTTCCGCCCGTTGTGCGCCGGTCAGCCCGCAGTACGCGGGTCGATCCAGCCGATATTTCCGTCGTCGCGCCGATAGACGACGTTGATTCCACTATTCTTTTCGTTCCGAAATACCAGAACCGGGACGTTGGACAATTCCATCTGCATCACCGCCTCGCCCACCGACAGGGCCTGAATTTTCGTCTCCATCTCGGCGACGATCATGGCGCTGACGTTTTCGGGTTCGCTGTCATTCCCCTCGTCGGATGCGGCGAGGATATAGGACCCCGCATCGAAAAGTTCAACCGGCTGCACGCGCTCCTTGTGGTGGTCTTTCAACCGTCGCTTGTAGCGGCGCAACTGCTTGTCCATTTTTTCGCAACACCCGTCAAAGGCGGCGTAAATCTCGGTCGCGCTGTCCTTTGCCTGCGCGGTCAGTCCGGTCGATAGATGCACGACGGCCTCGCAGACAAACAGATGCGCGGATTTGGAAAACACCACATAAGCCTCAGTCGGGCGACCGGCGTATTTTTCCAGCGTTTCGCCCAATTCGGTTTTGACGTGGGTTTGCAAGGCCTCGCCGATATCGATTTGCTTGCCGCTGATCTGATAGCGCATGGGGGTTTCCTTTTCGGTTTAGTGCTGGGCCAAAAGATGCCCGGCGGACGCGGAGCCGGATGGGAACGGAGCCTGATGAGATGTGGATAACACGCGGGTTTCATTACAGTCTTGCCGTGTTTCAGGGCAGGTGGCCTGTGGCGATGCGCAAGTTGAAACCTGGTTTATCATCCCCCCTATCTGGCGTCAGAACGCCTGCATTTGTCAAGGATTCTAGTGTCGGTCCGCGTCTCGGTCAATTTACGCGAAACCCCTGGCCCAGATAGACCCGGCGCACGTTTTCGTCGCGAACGACCTGGTCCGTGGTCCCGCTCATCAGCACCTTGCCGTCGTGCAGGATATAGGCACGGTCGACGATTTCGAGGGTTTCGCGCACATTGTGGTCGGTGATGAGCACGCCGATGCCGCGGTTCTTCAGGTCAGCGACAAGGTGCCGGATCTCGCCCACCGCAATCGGGTCGACCCCGGCAAAGGGTTCGTCAAGCAGCACGTATTTCGGCCCCGCCGCCAGACAGCGGGCAATCTCGACCCGTCTGCGTTCGCCGCCCGACAGTGCCAACGCGGGCGCGCGGCGCAGGTGTTCGATGGAAAACTCGCCCAAGAGTTCCTCAAGCCGTTCGCGTCGCGACGTGTGGTCGGGTTCGCTGATTTCGAGGATCGCCATGATGTTGTGCTCGACCGACAACCCACGGAAGATCGACATTTCCTGCGGCAGATACCCGATGCCCAGTCGGGCGCGGCGATACATCGGCAGGGCGGTAACGTCGCGCCCATCGATCACCACCTGCCCGCCTTCGGGCGTCACCAACCCGGCGATGGCATAAAAGCATGTCGTCTTGCCCGATCCGTTCGGGCCCAGCAGCGCCACGACCTCGCCCCGGCCCAGTTCCATACTGACGTCGCGGATCACCAGTCGTTTGCGATAGCTTTTGCGCAAGTTGACGACGCGCAGGCCAACGTCGCCCTCGGTCACGGTCAGGCCAGGGGTGTCAGTCATGTCAATTGCCGCCCTGGCTGAACACGGTGCGCACATTGCCCTGCATCTGTGCTGTTCCGGCCTTAAGGTCGAAGGTCATCTGCCCTGCCGACATCGCGCTGGCGCCTTGAGTCAGCAGGACATTCCCGCGCAAGGTCAGCAGACCGCTGGTCAGGTCGTAATCGGCAGTTTCGGCTTCGGCCGCCTCGGTTGCGGTGACAAAAGTCACGCCACCGGTCGCCAGCAGTTGCGCGACCTGTCCGGTTTCGTCGGAATAAGCAACGCGCACATTGGCGGCGGCAATCCGCATGGCGCCCTGTCCGATCACCACATTGCCGGCGAAGACCGCGCTGCGGGTATCCTGATCGACCGTCAGGCTTTCGGCGGTGATTTCGACCGGCGCAGTCGGGTCGGCGTTGATCCCGCCAAGGGCGATGCTGGTGCCCTGGGCGGCCAGGCTCAGTGGGGCAAAGGCGAGGCCGGCGAACAAGATGGCGCGAATGAAATGCACGAGGAGCCCCTATTGTTGCGGCAGGTATAGCAGCGATACCCCGCCCTTGAAAACCATTTGCTGCCCGGTGCCGTCCTGCGCCGTGGCAATGACCATTTCTGCGGCCTTGAGCGTGCCAAAGGGTGCACGCACTTCGAGCGGGCCGGTCGAGGTGATCGTGCCGCTGTTGAAGTCTGCTGTCAGTCCGCTGGTTTCCATCGCGTAGCCGCTGGACGTGTCCACCCGTGCCAGCCCTGACAGCGTGGCGATCTTACGGACGACGTCGATTTCCGCCAGCGTGCTATGGATATCCAGTCGCGTACCATCCGCCGAATCGATCCGCGCGGTCAGGTTTTCGACGCGGGTGACGTCGCGTTCGGTCAGGTCTTGCCGGGCGGCCCCCGCGCTGACGGTGATGACCGATCCGTCCTCGGCGACGCCGGAAAACTGCGGGCCCGACAGGCGCGGCTCGCGTGCGATCGCCTCGATCTCGGCAAAGGGAATGGTGGTTTCGCCGCCGCGCCCCTTGGCGAACATGAAGAGGGTGGACAGCAGCGCAAGCGCGGCCAGCGGCAGGATGATCTTGGACCAGTTGACGAACCGTGAGTAAAGGTTGTCGGCAACTGCCATGTCAGTGCGCGAAAATGTCGATTTCGGGCCAGCCTGCCAGATCCAAGGCGGCGCGGGTCGGCAGGAAATCGAAGCAGGCCTGTGCTGTGGCGCTCCGCCCTTCGCGCGCCAGCATCCCGTCGAGGGCGTCGCGCAGGCGGTGCAGATACAGCACGTCAGAGGCCGCATAATCCAGTTGCGCCGCACTCAGCTTTTCCGCGCCCCAGTCGCTTTGCTGCTGGTGCTTGGAAATGTCGATGTTCAGCAGGTCCTGCAGCAGGTATTTCAGCCCATGCCGGTCGGTGAACGTCCGCACCAGTTTCGACGCGATCTTGGTGCAGTAGACCGGGTGCGTGATGACACCGAACGCATTTTGCAGCGCGGCAATGTCGAACCGGCCAAAGTGGAACAGTTTCAGCACATCAGGGTCGGTCAGCATCGCCGTCAGGTTTGGCGCGGCATGCTGCCCCTTGGCAACCTGCACAAGGTGGCAGTTCCCATCCCCGCCCGACATCTGGATCAGGCACAGCCGGTCACGATGCGGGTTCAGCCCCATCGTTTCGCAGTCGATGGCGACGATCGGCCCAAGGTCCAGACCGGCGGGCAGATCGCCGTGATAGAGATGGTTCGCCATGTGCTGCCCTTTCGCGGAATTGCCTCCAGATAGGCACTTGGGGCGCACACGGCAACACTCACCACAGTTTGATTGTTCCGTGATCGGATTTCGACACAGGATAAGCCGACATTCGCAAAGGTCCCCCGCCATGCCGATCACCCGCCGCGACTTTACCCGACTTGGCGGTGCCGCCGTTTTGGCTGGTGCGCCGTTGCCCGTCTTCGCGCAAACACCCGATCCGCTGTTTCAAGCGCAATGGACGACCATCTTCGGGACCGTGGGTGAGGCGACGCAGGCGCTGGAGTCCATCGTGCAGCGCGGCCAGCCGGACATGGCGGCGGGACAGATTTTGGGCATGCGCTTTGGGCAGTTGAGCGAGGCGCATATTTCCACCGCGCTGAGCGCACTCACCGGGGCGCGTGAGAATAACGACTGGTTTGACTGGATGCTTTGGCAGGAAAGCCATCCCGAGGTGGTGCCGCACGTCACCTATGCCGCCTTGATGACAGAGATTTTCTTGCGCATCGACCCCAATTTCGCCGACTTTCTGCGCCCCGAATACCTGACCCGCGACAAGGCCCGAATCAGGATCGAAGAAATTGCGTGGGGCGGCGTGCGCAAGGACGGTATCCCATCGCTGGACAGCCCCAAAATGATTGCCGCCAGTGCCTCCGATTATCTGGCCCCAGACGATCTGGTGTTCGGCGTGTCGATCAACGGCGACACCCGCGCCTATCCGTTGCGGATCATGGGCTGGCACGAGATGTTCAACGACGTCATCGGTGGGGTGCCGGTAGCGCTGGCCTATTGCACGCTCTGCGGGTCGGGCATCCTGTTTGAAACGCAGATCACCGGCCGGCGCAGGCCGCTGATTTTCGGGTCGTCGGGGTTCTTGTATCGCTCCAACAAGCTGATGTTCGACCGCGAGACGAACAGCCTGTGGAACCAATTCACCGGCCAGCCGGTCATCGGGCCGCTTTACGCATCCGGAATCGTGCTGCAACAGCGTCCCGTGGTGATCGACACGTGGGCGCATTGGGCCGGGGCGCATCCGGACAGTCAGGTGTTGTCGCTCGATACCGGGTTCCGGCGCGATTATGGGTCAGGGGTGGTTTATAACGACTACTTTGCATCCGACGATCTGATGTTCCCGGCAGTGGTCGATCAGCGGCGGTTCGGGCAGAAATCCTATGTTTTCGGCATCCGGCAGTTCGGCGGGGCCAAGGCATGGCCGCTGACCGCCTTTGCCGGGCATCCGGTGATCAACGACGCTATCGGCGACACCCCTTTGGTCCTGATCGGCGATCCGCAAACCCGCAGCGCCCGCGCCTTTGAACGGGGTGGCCTGACATTTCAAACCACCGCAGCAGGATTTCAGGGGTCTGACGGACAGGTATGGTCAGTCACCGAAGAGGCGTTGATCGCCCCGGACGGCACCCGCTTGCCACGGGTGGCCGGGCATGTGGCCTATTGGTTCGCTTGGGATGGCTATGTCGGCGCGGCCTCCGAAATCTATGGGCAATAGGCCGACAACCTTTTGCGTATTGCCCTGTATTCAGGCAAAACCTAAAACGTGTCAGAAGCTGAAGGCGACGCCGACGTTCACCGCATTGGTGATGATGTTGGTGGAAAGTGTCCCGCCGTTGGCCAGCGACGCGTCGTTCACCGAATAGGTCCCTTGATATTCGCCGAATACTGACCAGCGGTCGTTGATCGCATAGGACGCCCCGGCGATCCACCGCACGGCGGGGCCGGTCAATTGATATTCAAAAGTGCGCCCGCCAGCGGACTCAACCTCGACATGCGGCACGGCGATACCGATGCCGCCGCCCGCGTAGGGGGTGATGTTGCCCCAGCGGTCGGGCCAGCGATAGATCGCGTTTGCGGTCAGGATGTTCAGACCGTCGGTAAATTCCAACCTGTCAAAGCCATTATTGTCCAGCGTTTCCTGATCAGCATAAACCTTGTCATGTGTCAGTTCGACCCCGAACCCGAGGTTCTCGGTGCGCCACCAGGTTGCACGAACCCCGGCATAGGGCGGAGCCTCGAACGAATTGCCTTCCCAACCGGCCGTAAAGTCCAGCGTCGGATTGACCGCATTGCCCGGATCGGTGCCGTCGACCCGGCTGTGCGGGCTTTCCTGCGCGCCCAGATAAAAGCTCAACTCGACCTCGGCCGCGGCCATCATGGGCGTGGCGGTCAGAGCAACGGCGGCAATCGCGGAGCGCAGCAACATCTGGGTGGGGCCTTTGACACAATCTGCAGACTTTCCCGATATATAGGCCGCGGCGCCCGAACCGGCAAGGTCAAGGTTGGCATTTGCGATGCGCGGCGGTCACAAGGTGATGATCCGCCGATCCGACGATTTGCAACGATGTCGCCGCAAACCCGCCCCCTGCGCCTTATTGTCCGCTGGACGGGGGCGGCATTGATGGCTAAACACCCCGCAAACAGGTGGCGGACAACCGCTACCGACCCTTATCGTGCAGGCCATCCGGCCCGCAAAGCTATCGGAGATGCACGCCCATGTCACACACCGACGATCATCCGGGCACCCGCCGCGACTTTATCTACTACGCCACCGCCGGGACGGGTGCCGTGGTGGCCGGGGCCGCCGTGTGGCCACTGGTCAACCAGATGAACCCATCCGCCGACGTGCTGGCGCTGTCATCGATCCGCGTCGATGTGTCGGGCGTGGCCGAGGGAACGCAGTTGACCGTTCTGTGGCAGGGTAAACCGATATTTATCCGCTACCGCACTTCCGAAGAGATTGCCGCAGCCAAGGCTGTCGATCTGGCCGATCTGGTCGACCCAATCGCCGAAAACGCCAACCTTGCGGGCGATGCCCTGGCCACCGACGAAAACCGTGCGCTGGCACCTTTTGGCGGCTTTGTCGGTGACGAAGCAAGCGACGAATGGCTGGTGATGATCGGCATCTGCACCCACCTCGGTTGCGTTCCATTGGGCGAACAGGGCGATTTTGGCGGCTGGTTCTGCCCCTGTCACGGGTCGCACTACGATACTGCAGGGCGCATCCGCAAAGGGCCAGCCCCTCGCAATCTGGCCATCCCCCTTGTCGCTTTCGTCGACGAAACCACCATCAAGCTGGGTTAAGGAGTCACCTCATGGCCGGAATTCCGCATGACCATTACGCACCGAAAACAGGTGGCGAAAAGTGGCTGCACAGCCGCCTGCCCATCGTCGGGCTGATGTATGACGCCCTGATGATCCCGACCCCCAAGAACCTCAACTGGATGTGGATCTGGGGTATCGTGCTGACCTTTACGCTGGTGTTGCAGATCGTCACCGGCATCGTGCTGGCGATGCACTATACCCCGCACGTCGATATGGCCTTCGCGTCGGTCGAGCACATCATGCGCGACGTCAACGGCGGGCACATGCTGCGGTATTTCCATACAAATGGCGCGTCGCTGTTCTTTGTCGCCGTGTATGCGCACATCTTTCGCGGCCTCTATTACGGGTCATACAAGACCCCGCGCGAGGTCACGTGGATCATCGGCATGTTGATTTTCCTGCTGATGATCGCAACCGGGTTTATGGGCTATGTGCTGCCGTGGGGGCAGATGTCGTTCCACGGCACCGCTGTCATCACCGGCCTGTTCGGCGCGATCCCGTTCATCGGACCAGACCTGCAAACCTGGCTCTTGGGCGCCGGGGCGGTCGGCCAGCCTGCGCTGAACCGCTTCTTCTCGCTGCACTATCTGTTGCCCTTCGTGATTGCCGGGCTGGTTCTGGTCCATATCTGGGCCTTCCACACCACCGGCAACAACAACCCGACCGGGGTCGAAGTGCGGCGCACCTCCAAGGAAGAAGCCGAAAAGGACACGCTCCCCTTCTGGCCCTATTTCGTGATCAAGGATCTGTTCGCGCTGTGCGTCATCATGGTGATCTTTATGGCCATCGTCGGGTTCATGCCCAACTATCTTGGCCACCCCGACAACTATGTGCCTGCCAACCCGCTGGCCACGCCCGCCCACATCGTGCCCGAATGGTACTTCCTGCCGTTCTACGCGATCCTGCGTGCCTTTACCGCCGATGTCTGGGTCGTGATGTTCGCCAACTGGGTCAGCTTTGGCATCATCGACGCCAAGTTCTTTGGTGTGCTGGCGATGTTCGGGTCGATTGCCGTGATGGCTCTGGTGCCATGGCTTGACACTTCGTCGGTGCGGTCGGGCCGGTTCCGGCCGATGTTCAAGTGGTGGTTCGCGCTTTTGGTGATCGACTTTGTTGTGCTGATGTGGGCCGGGGCCATGCCCGCCGAGCCGCCCTATTCGACGATATCGCTGATCGGGGCCACCTATTGGTTCGCCTACTTCCTGGTCATCCTGCCGTTGCTTGGGGTGATCGAAAAGCCGATCGCACCGCCGGCGACGATTGAAGACGATTACAATGCGCACTACGCGCCGAACGTCGGTGGGACCAAAACCATCGTCAATCCGGCCGAGTGACGAAAGGACCGCAAGACATGATCCGCACTCTCACCCTGTCCGTCGCGTTGGCACTGGGCCTAGCCGCCCCCGTCCTTGCCGAGGTCGAGACTGAAATTCACGATTTCGATTTCAGCTTTGAAGGGCCTTTCGGCAGCTATGACCAGATGCAACTGCAGCGCGGTCTGCAGATCTTCACAGAGGTCTGTTCGTCTTGCCACGGTCTGTCGCGCGTCCGTATCGGCACCCTGCACGACGAAGGCGGTCCCGGCCTGCCTGAAGATCAGACGCTGGCTTACGCCGATCAGCTTGAAGTGTTCGACCCGGCCCTTGCCGACGGCGCGGGCGATTATCGCCCCGCCACGCCTGCTGACAAATTCCCCGGCGGTTCGATGGCCAACGCCCCCGACCTGTCGCTGATGGCCAAGGCGCGCGCGGGCTTTCACGGCCCCTATGGGTCGGGCATCAACCAGTTGCTCAAGGGCATCGGCGGCGCCGAATACATCGCTTCGCTCCTGAACGGCTATGAAGAGATTCCTGCCTGCGCCCCCGAAGATTTCGAAGGCTATTACAACGTCGCCTTTGCCAACGGCGGTTTCCCCGAAACCTGCAAGGACGAAAATGGGCACCACACCGTTCCGGGCAGCTGGATTGCGATGCCACAGCCGCTCTATGGCGATGACGTGGTGTTCGAGCCGGAGCATGACACGGCGCTGGAAAGCGAAGCCCAGGACGTCGCGGCGTTTCTGATGTGGACGGCCGAACCCAAGATGACAGCCCGCAAGACGGCTGGTCTGACCGGGGTCATCATCCTGTCGATCCTGTCGGTGCTGCTTTACCTGACCAACAAGCGCCTTTGGGCACCCCACAAGCGCAAGCGCTAACCACTTCCTCGAATGCGCTAAGGCCCGTCTGAAATGGCGGGCCTTTTTGATTTTACCCCAGATAGTCTCGAAGAGCCTTGGACGGGTTGGCGAACAGTTCTGTGGTATCCGTGGGTGCAGTTGCCACCCCCTCTGCGACCAGCACGACCCAGTCGGCCACACGTCGCGCATCGTTGGGGTCATGGGTCACCAGAAGAACCGTCCGTCCGTGCAATCGGTCGCGCACAAGGTCCAGCATTTCCGCCCTCAGGCCCGGCCCCAGCGCGGCGAAAGGTTCGTCAAGCAGCACCACGGGCCGATCAGCCACCAGCACCCGTGCAAGCGCTGCCCGGCTTTGCTGCCCACCGGACAGCGATCCGGGTTTGCGCGTGGCGAACCCATCGACCCCGACCTGCTGCAGAACATCGGCCACTTTCGCGCTATCGGTCTGCGTCAGCCGCAAATCAGGGCGCAGGCCCAGCCCGACGTTTTTGGCGACGGTCAGATGCGGAAATAGGTTGTTGTCCTGAAACAGCATGCTGACCGGACGCTGCCCCGGTGCCAGTCCGGTCAGGTCGGTTCCATCCCACAGCACCCGGCCCGCGACCGCCGCAAAGAACCCGGCGATGACCGAGAGCAGCGTCGACTTTCCCGCACCCGACGGGCCGATAATCGCGGTGATTCCCGGTGGCACGGCAAAATCGGCGGCCAGCCGGAAGTCGCCCTGCCGGATATCCAGCCCGTCAAGCGTCAGCATCGACGCGCCCCCCGCGATCAAAGACCCAGAACAGGGTCAAACTAAGCCCAAGCAGAAGTAACCCCGTGCCCGCAGCGGTCTCCATCCTGTAAGCCCCCATCAGGCGATACATGACCAGCGGCAGCGTCGCCTGATCGGCATCGGCGAACAGCACGATGACCCCCAGATCGCCCATCGACAGGGCGGCGGACAGCCCGGCGGCAAACCCCAGCGGGCGGCGTATTCGGGGCAGCAGCAGCCAGCGCAACCGCGCCCAACCCTGCATGCCCAGCGTATCGGCCAACGGCCCGAATGAGTTCTGAACCTGCGTCACCGCAGGGCCAAGGACGCGCAGGGCGAAGGGCAGCGCGAAGATCGCGTTCAGCAGCGCGGTAATGGGCAGGGCAAGGGTCGCGGGGCTGATCCAGCGATACAGGATAAGAAACAATCCGGTGCCGACGACCAGCGACGATGCGGCAAGAGGCAAGACTCCCACCACGGACACCAGGCGCCCGCCTCGCAGGGCCAAGGCCAGCGCCATGCCCACGGCCAGCGCCGCCGAGGTCAGTGCCACCGCCAGCGATCGCAGCGTTGCGCCCCATACCGCAGTGGGCAGGTCGATTAGCCCCGGTAGTCCGCGCCAGACGATCATCGCCAGCGGCAGCAAAAGAATTGTGGCGGCGAGTGCGATAACAATACCGTCCAGCGCCCGCGTGCCGTCCTGATCCCACCGCGCCACGGTCCGATCCAGTCCGGCCCCGAACCCTTCGGGCATCGTGACGCCCCAGGCCAGAACCGCCGCCGCGGCGCAGATCGCAAATTGCACCAAGGCCAGAAGGGCAGCTCGGCCCAGATCGAAATCGAACCGCATCGCTTGATAGATAGCCAGTTCAACCGTGGTTGCACGGGGTCCGCCACCCATCGTCAGGGCGACAGCGAAACTGGTCAGGCAAATCAGAAAGATGACGAGGAATGACCCCGGTAGGGTCGCGCGCAGCATTGGCCATTCCAGCAACCGGCGGACCGGGGCATTCAGCGAGGCCGCCAACCGGAACCGTTCCGCCGGGATGGCCAGCCAGCCTTGCAAAAGGAACCGCGTCGCGAGCGGCAGGTTGAAAAAGACATGTGCCAAAACGACCCCCCAAAACCCGTAGATTGACACTGTTTCGACCCCCAGAGCGGCCAGTCCGGCATTGACCAAACCGCCGCGCCCGAACACCGCCAGAAGCCCCAGGATTGCCACGATCACCGGCAGAATGAATGGTGCGCCCAGCAACGTCACCAAGAGCGATCGCCCGGCGAACCGCCGCCGCGCCAGTGCCCGCGCCACCGGGATCGCCAGCGCAACACTGACCAGTGCCGACACCAGCGCCTGCGTTACGCTGAACCGCACGGCCACCCAGTCTGCGGGATCAAGGGCAAAGGTGTCTGCCCGGCTGACCACTGCCGCCAGACTGCCGAGCAATACGCCCAGCACGACTAACGCCGCCGCCATGGCGGGCAAATGCCGTATCACAGGCAGATCATTTGGCTAACGCCCCACGCCATTCCTCGACCGCCGCGTCACGCATCTCGGCGGCGTCCTCGGGCGACAAAATAAGACTCTGTTCAGGCGCGAGTTTGGCTGGAAACCCGTCTGGCAGGCCTTTTGCCAGCGCAATGACAGGGAACATCCAGTTGGTTGTCGGGATCACCGATTGTGCTGGGTCCGACACCAGATAGGCCAGAAACGCCTGTGCAAGCACCGGTTGATCCGACCCGACAAGGGCCGCTGCCACCTCGACCTGCATGTAGTGACCCTCGTCGAAGGTCCAGGCGACTTTGGTCGCATCCTGTTCGGCGATCAGGTGATAGGCGGGTGAGGTCGTGTACGACAGAACTGCATCAGCCTCGCCTGCAATGAACAGGCCATAAGCCTCGGACCAGCCCGGCGTGACGGTGACGATGTTGTCGGCCAAGTCGCTCCAGAGGGCGGCCGCATCGTCGCCATAAACCATCTTGACCCACAGGATCAGTCCCAGACCGGGAGTCGACGACCGGGGATCCTCGATCACGACCTTGACGTCACTGTCAGCCAGTTCGCGCAGCGAGGTCGGCGCAGGATGTCCGGCATTCCCCACAAAGGCGAAATATCCCCAGTCGTAGGGCACGAAAGTTTCGTCGTACCAGGCTACAGGCAGGTCAAACGTCCTGGTCACGCCCGACGGGGCGAACAGGCCGGTGTCCCGCGCCGCCGCGATCAGGCTGGTGTCGAGGCCAAGGACGATATCGGCGGCCGTGCGCGCCCCCTCAAGCTGCAGTTTGGCCAGTAATGCCGCCCCGTCGCCGTGTCCGATAAACTGCACATCACAGCCGCAGGTCGCCTCGAAATCAGACTCTATCAAGGGGCCTGGCCCCCATTCCGTGACGAAACTGTCGTAGGTGTAAACTGTCAGAACAGGGGTCTGAGCAGTCGCGCCGGTGGCGAGCATACACAGTCCTGCAAGATAGATCAGATGGTTGGTTTTCATGGTCATCCTTTCATGCGGCCCGATTCCAAAACGGTCGGAGGGGGGCATGGGATGATCCCGTTACCTTCCCTCCGCCGGTGCTAACCGGTTCAGGTTCAACGGGTCTGCTTGCGCATCTCAGCCAGTGAAGGCACCCCGAGGTCCGATCAACGTAGGGCGATAGCAAGATAGGCGCAAGTGAAAGGTCTTGAGGGGGCGGCAACGCGCCGCTAGACCGATTGTAAAGGATAAGCCAAATGTCGTTCAATACCTTCGGCCACCTGTTCCGTTTCACCACCTGGGGCGAAAGCCACGGGCCGGCCATTGGTGCGACGGTAGACGGGTGTCCGCCCGGTGTGGCGCTGGACGCATCGATGATCCAGCATTGGCTTGACCGCCGCCGCCCCGGCCAGAACAAGAACACGACGCAGCGCCAAGAGGCCGACGCGGTGCGCATCCTGTCAGGCGTCTACGAGGGGCGGACGACCGGCACACCGATCCAACTGCTGATCGACAACACCGACCAGCGGTCCAAGGATTATGGCGATATCGCCGAAACCTTCCGCCCCGGTCATGCCGACATCACCTATCATCAGAAATACGGCCACCGTGACCCGCGTGGCGGCGGGCGGTCGTCAGCGCGCGAAACTGCGTCGCGGGTGGCGGCGGGGGGTGTGGCGCGCGAGGCGATCCGCACACTGGCTCCTACTGTGCAGATTCGGGGGTATATGGTGCAGATGGGACGGAAAATCATCGATCGATCGCGCATCGACTGGGCCGAGGTCGAAAACAACGATTTCTGGTGTCCCGATGCCGCCGTGGCGGCCGAGTGGGAGGATTATCTCGATTTCCTGCGGCGCAAGGATCACAACTCGGTCGGGGCTGTGATCGAGGTGGTGGCGCGGGGCGTTCCCGCCGGCATCGGTGCGCCGATTTATGCCAAGTTAGACACCGATCTGGCCGCTGCGATGATGTCGATCAATGCCGTCAAGGGTGTCGAGATCGGCGAAGGGATGGCTGCAGCCGCGCTGACCGGGCGCGACAATGCCGACGAGATATTCATGGGGCCTGAAGGTCCAATCTATTCCAGCAACCACGCGGGCGGGATCCTTGGCGGGATAAGCACCGGGCAGGATATCGTCGTGCGCTTTGCTGTCAAACCGACCAGTTCGATCCTGTCACCGCGCCAGTCGATCCGAATCGACGGCACCCCGACCGAGGTTGTGACAAAGGCCGCCATGACCCCTGCGTAGGTATCCGCGCGGTGCCTGTGGGCGAGGCGATGATGGCTTGCGTCATCCTTGACCACATCCTTCTGGATCGGGGTCAGACGGGCGGGGTGCGCGGAATCATTGGCTGACGCGACAACTGCACTGCCAGAATGCCGATACCGACGATGCCAACCCCGATGATGTCATACGGCCCCAATCGTTCCGACAGCAGCACGGCGGCAACCGCGACACCAAAGAATGGGTTGAGGAAATGAAACGTCGCCGCCCGCACAGCCCCGATCCGTTGCACCAGCAGGAACCAGACCAGCGTGGCGCCTAAACCCGGCACGATGGTGGTATAGGCGAAGGCGACGATCAACTGCCACGTCCAGGTGATGTCGAAAGATTCGAACCACAGCGCCGGCCCCCACAGCACGGCGGACCCGACCAGCATTTGCAACCCGACGATCATCAGCAGGTTGCCCCCCGACGACGCGCCGCGCATGGCCAGTGTCGCCACGGTCAATGAGACGACGCCGACAGCGCACATCGCGACGCCCGTCAGATCGACGCCGCCCTGCAGCCGCGCCCCCATGATGATCGCGACCCCGGCAACCCCGGCCAGCAATCCGGCGATGCCCAAAAGGCGGACCTTTTCGCCAAACAGCAGGCAGCCTGTCAGCGCCACCAGCAGGGGCATGGTCGATGCGATGATGGCTGCCAGCGATGCCTCGATGCTGCGCAGCGCGACAAAGTTCAGGCCGAGGTAAAGGGCGTTTTGGCAGACCCCGAACACCACGACGGCCTGCCATTGGCGCCGAGTCAGGCGGGCGGATTGGCCAAGGGCGCGGGCGATTGCGACGCCGATCAGGCCGGAAATCAGGAACCGCAGCGCCAATGCCGTGAGGGGTGGCGCATAAGCGACGATCACGCGCGCCGAGGCAAAGGCCGACGACCACATCGCCGCAAAGGCCAAGCCCATCAGGATCGCGCGAAAGTCCACTCAGGATTTGCCCGCAGGTTCCCACAATTCGACCGGATTGCCTTCGGGGTCGTGGATCCGGGCGAACCTGCCGATTTCGCTATTCCATTCCGCGCGGGTTTCGACGGTGACCCCCGCGGTTTGCAACTGTGCGATCATCGCGTCCATATCGGCGACGCGCAGGTTCAACATCCATCGTTTGTCGGCGGCGAAGTAATCGGTGTTTTCGGCAAACGGAGCGAAGACAGTCGGCCCCGCATGCTGCTGCCAGACGCTTTGGGTCATGTCGTCGATGCCCAAATTGTCTCGATACCATGCGGTCAGCGCGTCGGTGTCAGACGCACGAAAAAAGAACCCGCCGATCCCTGTCACTTTTTCCATGTAACCGTCCTTTGCCTGCGAAAACGAAAAAGGGCCGCCGTTGGGGCGACCCTTTCCTGATTTCAGGCGGGGTTCAACCCCCCAAAAACCTTAGCCGTTGACGCTGTCTTTCAGCGCTTTGGCGATGGTCATCTTGACGACCTTGTCGGCGGGTTTCTTGATCTGTTCGTTGGTCGCGGGGTTGCGCACCATCCGCTCGGGGCGTTCGCGGCAATAGATTTTGCCGACGCCGGGCAGGGTGACAGCACCGCCGCCGGATACTTCCTTGGTGATGATCGCGATCAGCGCGTCCAGCGACGCGGTCGCGGATTTCTTGTCCGTCCCGGTGTGTTCGGACATTGCAGTGACAAGCTGCGCCTTGGTCATCGGTTTCGTCGCCATCTTCGTGGTCTCCTGTGTTCTGCCCTAACTGTGGGGCCTCATCTGCCGTGGTCTAACGGTATGTAGTAGATCACCACAACGAAATGTGGTCGATTGCAAGCTATTTTCACAGGTTTTGGCTGAAATGGGGTCGTTTTACAAGAACGCCGTCTCTTCAAAGCTGCGCAACTTGCGGCTGTGGATGCGTTCAAGCGGCATATCGCGCAACTGCTCCATCGCGCGAATCCCGATCATCAGGTGGCGGGCGACCTGGGTTTTGTAGAAATCCGACGCCATGCCGGGCAATTTCAGCTCGCCGTGCAGGGGTTTGTCGCTGACGCACAATAGCGTCCCGTAGGGCACGCGAAACCGGAAACCATTGGCCGCGATCGTCGCGCTTTCCATGTCCAGCGCGATGGCGCGCGATTGCGACAGACGCTGCACCGGGCCGGACTGGTCGCGCAGTTCCCAGTTGCGGTTGTCGATGGTGGCGACGGTCCCCGTGCGCATGATGCGTTTGAGTTCATAGCCTTCAAGTTCGGTCACCGACGCCACGGCCCGTTCCAGCGCGATCTGGATTTCAGCCAGCGCCGGGATCGGCACCCAGACGGGCAGGTCATCGTCCAGCACGTGATCTTCACGCAAGTAAGCATGGGCCAAAACGAAATCGCCCAAGCGTTGTGAATTACGCAGGCCGGCACAGTGTCCGACCATCAGCCACGCATGCGGGCGCAGTACGGCGATGTGGTCAGTCGCCGTTTTGGCATTCGACGGGCCAATGCCGATGTTGACCAACGTGATGCCGCCGCCACCGGGCCGTTTCAGGTGGTAGGTTGGCATCTGTGGCAGTTTGGCCGGGATCGGCATCGCGGTGTCGGAGGCCGTGATCTCGACGTTACCGGGGCCGACGAAAGAGGTATAGCCGCTGTCGGGGTCGGCCAGCATCTGGCGGGCGTAGCTTTCGAATTCCTCGATATAGAACTGGTAGTTGGTAAAAAGGACATGGTTCTGGAAATGATCGGCATCGGTGGCAGTGTAATGCGACAGGCGGGCCAGCGAATAGTCGATGCGCTGGGCGGTAAAGGGCGCGAGCGGGTGCGCCCCGTCGGGATAAGCATAGCCGAACCCGTTGACGATATTGTCGTGGGTGGTGGTCAGGTCGGGCACGTCGAACACATCGCGCAGGGTGAAATCCATTGCGCCCTCGTGCGGCACCGTGACGGCGGCGTCGCCTGCGACGGCAAAATGCACGGGCATCGGGATCGTCGATGCACCGATGGTCACCCCGACGCCGTGATTCTGCATCAGCAGGCCAATCTGCTGTTCCAGATAGGCGCTGAACAGATCGGGCCGGGTGATGGTAGTCGCATAGGCGCCCGGTTCGGCCACGTGGCCGAACGACAGGCGGCTGTCGGTGGTCGTGAAACTGGTCGTCGTCAGGCGGATTTCGGGATAGAAGGCGCGATACCGGGCCTGCGGCTTGCCCTTGCGCAGGGCTTCCAAAAAGTGGGCGGCCAGAAACGTCGTCGCTGCGGTGTACAGCTCTTTCAGACGCGCAACAGCCTTGGCCGCGTCATGAAACGACTGCGGTGCGGGGACATCCGGCGTCAGGATGGGCATGGCCGGGTCAGACATGTTCATCAGTTTTCCTTTGTTCTTGCCCGCGCGAATCATCCACCGGATGAACCAGCGGAGGCTTGAATTTCAGCCATGTCGGGGATGCGGGATATTCCATGCACCAGTTTTCCCCATTAGGCCGCTATGTGCAAGCCCCCCGGCGATTGTCGCTTTCAGGCTTGGCACGGCGTCGCAGAACATGGTTCAAAGCGGCGACAGGAGGATGACATGACGCGCCACGCCAATCTGGATCACATTGCCGAACGGGTCGACCTTGCCGCTGCATTCCGCTGGACGGCGCGGCTGAACATGCACGAAGGGGTGGCGAACCACTTTTCGTTGGCGATCAACGACGATGGCTCGCGGTTCTTGATGAACCCCAACCAGATGCATTTTTCCCGGATCAAGGCGAGCGACCTCATCACGGTCGATGCCAACGATCCAAGTACCCTGACCGGGCCGAATGCGCCTGATCCGACAGCCTGGGGCCTGCATGGGGGTATGCACCGGGGAGTGCCACATGCCCGCTGCGCCATGCACGTCCATTCGATCTTTGCGACCGTGCTGGCCTCGTTGCAAGACAGCCGCCTGCCGCCGATCGACCAGAACTGCTGCACTTTTTTCAACCGGGTGGTGATCGACGAAAACTATGGCGGACTGGCGTTCGAAGAAGAAGGGGCGCGCTGTGCGACCCTGTTCAGCGATCCGCGCCAAAAGGTGATGGTGATGGGCAGCCATGGCGTTCTGGTCATCGGGGCGACCGTTGCCGAAACCTTCAACCGCCTGTTCTATTTCGAGCGGGCTGCCGAAACCTATATTCGTGCCCTGCAAACGGGCATGGCATTGCGGCGAATTCCCGACGACATCGCCGAGAAAACGGCGGCAGAATTGGAAGCCTACCCCGAACAGGATGTGCGGCATCTGGCGGAGTTAAAGGCCATTCTGGACGACGAAGGGGCCGATTATGCCAAATGAGCTGGCCTATGGGCTGACCGACGAACACCAGATGATTGCTGACACAGTGCGCAGTTTCGTCGAGAAAGAGATTTATCCGCATGAGGCGATGGTCGAACGCACCGGCGAGGTGCCCGACGAAATCGCGGCCGAGATCAAGCGCAAGACGCTGGACTTGGGGTTCTACGCCTGCAATTTCCCCGAAAGCGTTGGCTGCGCCGGACTGAATCACCTTGAATTCGCGCTGGTCGAACGCGAGTTGGGGCGCGGGTCGATGGCGCTGAACCACTTTTTTGGCCGCCCTCAGAACATCCTGATGGCCTGCACGGGCGACCAGATCGACCGCTATCTGATGCCTGCGGTGCGGGGCGAACGGATGGACGCGCTGGCGATGACCGAACCGGGGGCCGGATCGGATATCCGGGGGATGAAATGCGCGGCGCGACGCGACGGTGGCGACTGGGTGGCGAACGGGACGAAACATTTCATTTCGGGTGCCGAACACGCTGATTTCGTCATCGTCTTTATGGCGACGGGCGAAGATGTGACCGGCAAAGGCGTCAAGAAGCGGATCACCGCGTTTCTGGTGGATCGCGGGACGCCGGGCTTCACGATCCGGGATGGGTACAAGTCTGTCAGCCACCGTGGCTACAAGAACATGATTCTGGAGTTTGACGACTGCCGCCTGTCTAACGCACAGGTTTTGGGCGAAATCGACGGCGGGTTTGCCGTAATGAACACGTGGCTTTATGCCACCCGGATCACGGTTGCGACGATGAGCGTGGGACGGGCACGGCGCGTGTTCGACTATGCGCTGTCCTATGCCGCCGAACGCGAACAGTTCGGCCAGAAGATTGGCAAGTTTCAGGGGGTATCGTTCCAGATCGCCGATATGATCACCGAAATCGACGCCGCTGATTTGCTGACGCTGGCCGCCGCCGACCGGCTCGACAAGGGACTGCCGGCGAACCGCGAGATCGCCTCGGCCAAACTCTATGCGTCCGAAATGCTGTCACGCGTCACCGATGCCACGATCCAGATCCACGGCGGGATGGGGCTGATGGACGATTATCCGCTGGAACGGTTCTGGCGCGATGCGCGGGTCGAACGGATTTGGGACGGGACGAGCGAGATTCAGAGGCATATCATCAGCCGCGATCTGTTGCGGACGTTGGGGGCCTGACATGGTTTCGCCGTGCCTGCGGCTCGCCGACAAGGGCGAGGGGCCAGCCCCTCGCGCTCCCCGGGATATTTTCGGCCAAAAGAAGGTGCAAGAAGGTCATGCGTGAACCCCCTGCGCAGCTTCCCGCGACAGGGGGCCTTCTCCCGGCACGGTCATCGGCGTCCCCGCCTGTACCGTGGGGCCAGCTTGTCATGTTAACGTTAATACTCCGTAACTTCTTTTGGCCAAAAATATCCCCGCCGGAGGCTTTCGTCACGCGGCACGCGGGGCGAACATGACCCGCGACCTGTCTCGCCTGCTGCGCCCTGCGTCCATCGCTGTCATCGGCGGCGGGGCATGGTGCCGTGCCGTGGTGCAGCAGTTGCGCAAGGCCGAGTATCCAGGCGCGGTGTGGCCAGTGCATCCAAAGGGTGGGCAGATCGAAGGTTTCAGGGTCTATGGAGGCCTGAATGACCTGCCAATTGCACCTGATGCCAGCTTTGTCGGGATCAATCGCGATGCGACCATCGCCACGATCGCCGCGCTCTCCCAGATGGGCGCAGGCGGGGCGGTATGCTTTGCCTCCGGCTTTGCCGAGGTGGCGGATGGGCATGACCTGAACGCCCGCTTGCTGGCGGCGGCGGGCACCATGCCGATCCTCGGGCCGAACTGCTATGGCATGATCAATGTGCTCGACGGCGCCCTGCTGTGGCCCGATCAGCACGGATGCGTCTCGGTCGACCGGGGAGTCGCGATCCTGACCCAATCGTCCAACATCGCCATCAACCTGACGATGCAGGCCCGCGCCCTGCCGTTAGCCTATGTCATCACCTGCGGCAATCAGGCCCAGACGACCCAAGCGCAGATCGCCGCCGGGCTGCTGGACGATCCACGCGTCACCGCGATCGGTCTGCACATCGAAGGCTTCGGCAATATCGCCGACTGGCAGGCGCTGGCCCGCAAGGCGCGCGCCAAGGGCGTGCCCTTGGTCGCCATCAAGGTCGGGCGTTCAAGCCAAGCACAGGCAGCGACTGTGTCACATACCGCATCCCTTGCCGGTGATGACGCAGGGGCGCAGGCGCTGCTGGACCGGTTCGCCATTTCCCGTGTCGATGACCTGGCGACGTTTCTGGAAACGCTGAAACTGCTGCATGTGACCGGGCGGCTGCCGTCAAACCGGATCGCGTCGATCTCGTGTTCAGGGGGCGAGGCGTCGCTGGCCGCAGACACCGCGCATGGCCGCGATCTGGTGTTTCCTCCGCTTAACCCGCGCCAACATACCGACCTGTTTGCCGCGCTCGGCCCCAAGGTGACGCTGGCCAATCCGCTCGATTACCACACCTATATCTGGCGCGACACGACGGCCATGACCGCTGCATTTTCGGCCATGACAGACTCTGATCTGGCCCTGACGATGCTGATCGTCGATTTCCCCCGCGTCGATCGTTGCGATGCGTCCGATTGGGAGTGCACCATTCTGGCCGCACTGGCCACGCGGGCAATGGGCGCGCGTGTGGCGATGGTGGCGACCTTGCCTGAACTGCTGCCCGAAGCGGTGGCGGCCCGCCTGATGGCTGGTGGGGTCGTCCCGTTGAATGGTCTAACCGAGGCGATTGCGGCGGCAGAGGCGGCGGTGTTCCGGGAGGCCCCGGACCTTGACACCGATATCCTGATTGCGACCCCCGCGCAGAGTGCCATCACCCTGACCGAGGCAGTGGCCAAGGCCGATCTGGCGGCGTGCGGTCTGCCCATCCCGCCGTCCGGGCGCGCTGCGACGCCTGCCGGTGCGTCCTTGGTTGCGCAAGGGCTGATCGCGCCATTCGCTCTCAAAGCCGAGGGGATCGCGCACAAGTCCGATGCGGGGGCGGTTGTTCTGAACCTGACTGACGCGCAAGAGGTCGGACAGGCGGCGCAAGCGATGACTGCAGAATCCTTCCTGATCGAGGAGATGGTCACCGGCGGCGTTGCCGAACTGCTGATCGGTGTCGTCAAAGACCCGGCGCATGGTTTCGTTCTGACCATCGGCGCGGGCGGGACGTTGACCGAAATTTTGCGGGACACGGTGTCGCTGATGGTTCCGGCCTCGCTGAACAGTGTAAAACAGGCTCTGACAAGGCTGAAATGTTATCCGTTGCTGAACGGGTTCCGTGGCAGGCACGCCGCCGACATGGCCGCCATCCTGACCGCCATTGCTGCCATTCAGGCCTATGTCCTTGCCAATGCCGACCGCGTGCAAGAGGTTGAGGTCAACCCGCTGATCTGCACACCGACCAGCGCCGTCGCCGCCGATGCCCTGATCAGGAGAACACAGTGACCGATCCGATCAAGACCCGGACCAAGGGTGCGATCCTCGAGGTGACGTTGGACCGCCCCAAGGCCAACGCCATCGACTTGGCGACCAGCCGCATCATGGGGCAGGTCTTTGCCGCCTTTCGCGACGATCCGGTCCTGCGAGTGGCGATCATCACCGGGGCCGGCGAAAAATTATTTTGCCCCGGTTGGGATTTGAAGGCTGCCAATGACGGTGACGCGGTCGATGGCGACTATGGCATTGGCGGGTTCGGGGGCCTGCAAGAATTGCCGGGCATGAACAAGCCGGTCATCGCCGCCGTCAATGGCATCTGCTGTGGTGGAGGGCTGGAACTGGCGCTGTCCACCGACATCATTCTGGCCGCCGAGCATGCAACCTTTGCCTTGCCTGAAATCCGGTCGGGCACTGTCGCCGATGCTGCATCGGTCAAGCTGCCTAAACGCATTCCCTATCATATCGCAATGGAACTCCTGCTGACCGGGCGCTGGTTCGACGCGACCGAGGCGCATCGCTGGGGCATCGTCAACCGGATTGTGCCTGCGCAGAGCCTGCTTCCAACTGCGTGGGAGATGGCCGAGTTGATCGCCTCCGGTCCACCGCTGGTCTACGCGGCGATCAAAGAGGTGGTGCGTGACGCCGAAGATTCCAAGTTTCAGGATGCGATGAACCGCATCACCAGGCGTCAGTTACCGACCGTCGATGCCCTGTATGCCAGTGAGGATCAAAAGGAAGGCGCGCGCGCTTTTGCCGAAAAGCGCGATCCGGTGTGGAAGGGTAAATGACCACGCTGCTGTCGTTCGGCCATGGGTATTCGGCACAGGCGCTTGCCCGCCGCCTGCTGCGACAGGACTGGCGTGTCATCGGCACCACGCGCGACGAGGGTAAGGCGGTCCGCCTGATGAACGCCGGGGTCGAGCCGCGGATTTGGCCGGGCGCCGATATGCGCCCGGCGTTGGATCGCGCGACGCATCTGTTGATATCCGCCGCCCCTGATGATGACGGCGACCCGATTCTGGGCCTGCTCAGAGACGAAATCGCCGCGCGGGCGGGCCAATTCCACTGGGTCGGCTATCTGTCCACCACGGGTGTCTATGGTGACAATGCGGGTGACTGGGTCGATGAAAACAGCCCGCTGAACCCCGCCACCAGACGCGGTCAGTTACGGGTGAAGGCCGAGTCTGACTGGGCTGCGATCCCCGGTTTGCCGCTGCATATTTTTCGCCTTGCCGGGATTTATGGCCCCGGTCGCGGCCCGTTTGAAAAGGTCCGCACGGGCACCGCGCGGCGGATCATCAAGCCGGGTCAGGTGTTCAGCCGCACCCATGTTGCCGACATTGCCCAAGTTCTGGCCGCCAGCATCGCCCGGCCCAATCCAGGTGCTGCCTACAATGTCTGCGACGACGATCCCGCGCCGCCCGAAGACGTGATCGCCTACGCCGCAGACCTGCTGGGTCTGCCCGTGCCGCCCGCCGAGGATTTCGCCACCGCCGAGATGACCCCGATGGCTCGCAGTTTCTATGCCGAGTCCAAAAAGGTGCGCAACGATCGCATCAAGGACGAGTTAGGCGTGAAACTGCTTTTTCCCGAGTATCGCGCCGGTCTGGCGGGCCTTTTGGCGCTGGAAAACAGCCAGTAGGCACCCCATATCGGTGAAAACCAACGGGACAGTCGATGAACCTTCGCGCACGCACCGCCGTCTTTCTGAACCGGCCGATCGTCACCAATGCGATTATCGGCGTGATCGTGTTCAACGCTGTTGTCCTTGGGCTGGAAACTTCGGGCACGGCAATGGCAATGGCGGGCGGGCTGATCATCCTGCTCGATCAGATTTGTCTGGCGATTTTCGTAATCGAACTTGCCGCCAAGTTGTTTGCGCACGGCCCGCGGTTTTTCCGCAATCCTTGGAATGTGTTCGATTTCGTCATCGTCGGGGTCGCCCTGCTGCCCGCCGCCGAATCCATGACGGCGCTGCGGGCCATGCGTATCCTGCGGGTGCTGCGCGTCATTTCTGTCGCGCCCCGCCTGCGCCGTGTAGTCGAGGGGTTCATTACTGCGCTGCCCGGCATGGGGTCGGTGTTTTTGCTAATGGCGATCATCTTTTACATCGGTGCGGTGATTGCGACCAAAATGTTCGGCACGGCATTTCCCGACTGGTTTGGCACGCTGGGCCGGTCGGCCTATTCGCTGTTCCAGATCATGACGCTGGAAAGCTGGTCCATGGGCATCGTGCGCCCGGTGATGGAGGTTTACCCCTATGCTTGGGTCTTTTTCATCCCCTTCATCATGGTCACGACATTCGCCGTGGTGAACCTGCTGGTCGGTCTGATCGTCAACTCCATGCAGGACGCGCACGCGGTCGAAGGCAATGCCGCGACCGATGCCTATCGGGACGAAGTGATGGACCGTCTGAAGTCGATCGAGGGGCGGTTGGAAAAGCGCGGTTAGGCCCGTTTAGCCCCAATTTTCGCCACGCCCAATACCGCAAGCACCTTGGTTTCGATGTCTGCTGCGTTCAGCCCGGCGACGGTGTACATATCGCTTGGATTGGCCTGGTCGATGAACACGTCGGGCAGGACCATGCTGCGGAATTTCAGTCCTGTGTCGAACACGCCTTCGTTCGCGAGCAATTGCGCCACATGCGAAGCAAAACCGCCGATTGCGCCTTCTTCGATGGTGATCAGCGCCTCGTGGTCTGCGGCCAGCGACAGGATCAGATCGCGGTCAAGCGGTTTGGCGAAACGGGCGTCGGCGACGGTGGGGCCGATCCCCTTGGCGGCCAGCGCCTCGCAGGCTTTCATCACTTCGGACAGGCGGGTGCCAAACGACAGGATCGCCACGCGCGACCCTTTTTGCACGATCCGCCCCTTGCCGATTTCCAGCGGTTGCGGATCAGTGGGCATCTCGACCCCCACCCCTTCGCCGCGCGGAAAGCGGAATGCGATGGGGCCGCTATCATGCGCCGCCGCTGTGGCCACCATGCGCACCAGTTCGGCCTCGTCCGCTGCGGCCATGACGACGAAACCGGGCAAATTAGACAGGAACGCGATGTCGAATGCCCCCGCGTGCGTCGCCCCATCCGCGCCGACCAGTCCGGCCCGGTCGATGGCAAATCGCACCGGCAACCGCTGGATCGCGACGTCATGTACCACCTGATCGTAGCCGCGTTGCAGGAACGTCGAATAGATCGCGCAGAACGGTCGCATGCCGCCTGCCGCCAGCCCGGCCGAAAACGTCACCGCGTGCTGTTCGGCAATGCCGACGTCGAAACAGCGGCTGGCGTAACGGTCCATGAATTTACCGAGGCCGGTGCCATCGGGCATCGCAGCGGTCACGGCACAAATGCGCGAGTCCTTGGCGGCCAGCGCCAGCAGCGTGTCGGCGAACACGGACGTATACGACGGCGCGTTAGAGACTGATTTGGCCTGTTCGCCCGACACCACGTCGAACTTGCCTACGCCATGCCCACGATCGCGCGCATTTTCGGCGGGGCCATATCCCTTGCCTTTTTTGGTGATCACATGGATCAGGATCGGGCCGGTCGCCCGCGCCTTGACGGTGCGCAAGACGTTCAGCAGTTGCTCCATGTCGTGCCCGTCGATCGGGCCAAGGTAGGAAAACCCCAGCTCTTCGAACAACGTGCCGCCAACGGTCATGTGCTTGAGCATATCCTTGGCCCGCTTGGCCCCTTCGCGGAACGGTTCGGGCAGTAGGGAAACGGCGCCCTTGGCGGCGGCCTTGAGTTCCTGAAACGGTTCGCCCGCATAAAGGCGCGACAGATACGACGACATCGCGCCGACCGGTTCCGCAATCGACATTTCGTTGTCGTTCAGGATCACGATCAGCCGCTTTTTCAGATGCCCCGCGTTGTTGAGCGCCTCGTAGGCCATGCCCGCCGACATCGCGCCGTCGCCAATCACCGCGATGGCGTCGCCGATGCCCGTTTCAGGCGCGCCGCCCAGATCGCGGGCCACGGCAAAGCCCAAAGCTGCGGAAATCGACGTGCTGGAATGGGCCGCGCCAAACGGGTCATAGGGGGATTCGCCGCGCTTGGTGAACCCGCTCAGCCCGTCTTTCATCCGCAACGTTCGGATCCGGTCGCGCCGTCCGGTCAGAATCTTGTGCGGATAGGATTGGTGCGACACATCCCAGATGATCTTGTCCTTGGGCGCGTCGAACACGGCATGCAGGGCGACGGTCAGTTCGACCACACCAAGGCCCGCGCCCAGATGCCCGCCAGTGACGGACACGGCCGAAATCGTTTCGGCCCGCACCTCGTCCGCGAGTTTGCGCAGCTGCGCGTCCGACAGGCGCTTCATATCGGCGGGGCTATGGATCGTGTCCAGCAGGGGGGTGGCGGGGCGATTGGTCATGGTCATTTGTCCCGGTCGATGATGAAACGCGCCGCCTCGCGCAGGGCGCCGGCGTCGGCTCCGAAGCCACTAAGCGAATCGCATGCCGCTTGCACGAGATCGCTGGCGCGGCGTTTTGCCCCGTCCAGCCCGAGGAGTGAAACGAATGTGGCTTTGCCCGCCGCCGTATCCTTGCCCACGGCCTTGCCGACGCGGGCGGCGTCGCCGGTCACATCCAGCACGTCGTCGGCAATCTGGAACGCCAGCCCAAGGTTGTCGCCATACAGCGCCAGTTCGGTCACATCGCGCCCTGCCAACGTCGCCCCGGCGCTGCACGACCAGCGGATCAGCGCGCCGGTCTTTTGCCCCTGCAACGCGACGATCTGGTCCAGTGTCAGCGGCTGTCCAGCGGTTTCAGCGGCGATATCGGCAGCCTGCCCCCCGACCATGCCGCGCACCCCGGCGGCCTGCGCCAGTGTGGCAACCATCGCCATGCAGCCGGTCTGCGCCACAAGCTGAAACGCCAATGCGTGCAGCGCGTCGCCGACCAGAACCGCCGTCGCCTCGTCCCATTTCACATGGACAGTCGGCTGGCCCCGGCGCAGCGCGTCGTCGTCCATGCAGGGCAGGTCGTCGTGGACCAGCGAATAGGCGTGCAGCGCCTCGATCGCGGCGGCGGCGGGCAGGGCGCGGTCCATATCGACACCGTACAGGCGGCATGTTTCCAGCACCAGAAACGCCCGCAGCGCCTTGCCGCCTTGCACCGCGTAACGCATCGCGTCCGGGATGGGGCTGGTCAGGCCGCGCAATGCCATGTCGATCTGTGCCACGCTGGCCTGCGCGGCGAAGGCCAGCATCGGGCGGAATCCGACTGGCATCGGGGTAAGCGTCAGGCTGTCAGGCATCCAGCGGTGTGGTGCCTGTCGGCTGACCATCCACAAGCGTGATCTTGGCGACCTTCTCCTCAGCCTCTGCCAGCTTGGTCTCGCAGCGTTTTTTCAACGCAGCACCCCGCTCATACAACGCAATGGAATCGTCCAGAGCGACATCGCCGCGCTCCAGCTTGGCGACGACGGCCTCAAGCTCTTTGATCGCGTCTTCGAAACTCATCTTGTCCACGGGTTCGCTCATGCGCCACGCTCCTTCAAAACCTTGACATGGGCGGCTGCACTGTCGCCCAAAGCCTGCAGATCATAGCCGCCTTCGAGGGCAGATACCACGCGGCCCTCACAGCACTGATCCGCCAGATCGCAGAGTCGGCCCGTGACCCATGCGTAATCGGCGGTGGTCAGCATCATCTCCGCCAATGGATCATCGCCGTGTGCATCGAACCCGGCGGATATGAACAGAAGCTCAGGAGAAAACGCGGCGATGCGCGGGAACACGTCGCGTTCGTAGGTATCGCGGAATGCCTTCGATCCGGTGCCGCGGGCAAAGGCAATGTTGACCACGTTGTCATGTTCGCCCGTATCGGACGGATCGCCGGTGCCCGGCCACAGCGGCATCTGCTGGCTGGTGATGAACAAAACGCGCGGATCGTCCTGCAACAGCGCCTGCGTGCCGTTGCCGTGATGGACGTCGAAATCGACGATGGCAATGCGTTTCAACCCGTGATGGTCCAGCGCATGTTTCGCCCCGACCGCGACATTGCCGAACAGGCAAAACCCCATCGGCGTTTCAGCCTCGGCATGATGCCCTGGCGGGCGGATCGCGGCGAACGCATTGGCGGCCTCGCCCCCCAGCACCATGTCAACGGCGCGGACCACGGCCCCAGCGGCGCGATAGGCGGCGGCGAGCGATCCAGCCGACATATGCGTATCGGCGTCGAGACTACGCCAGCCGGTTGCCGGCGCGGCGCGGCGCAGCGCGGCCATGTGGGCGGCAGAATGGACGCGCAGCAGATCATCTTCGGCGGCCAAGGGTGCGTTGACGCGCAGCAGGTCGATCCCCGCCAGCGCCCCAATCACGGCATCCAGCCGCGCCACCTGTTCAGGATGGCCGGTGGGTGTGACATGGCCCAGACAATCGGGGTGGGTGATAAGTGCAGTTGTCATAATCCCAAACCCATCAGCTTCTTTTGGCCAAAAATATCCCCGCCGGAGGCTTCTGCCGTCAAGGTCAATTCAATCCGGCGCAAGCATGTATCCCGACCCCCGCACCGTCTGCAAATAGCGCGGCTGTTTCGGGTCCGCCTCGAGCTTGCGGCGCAACCGGGTGATCTGCACATCGACCGCACGTTCCTGTGTTTGTCCGCCTGATCGGCTCAACTCCTCGACCAGTTGCCCACGCGAAAACGGCTCGGCGGGGCGGGCGGCGAAAATCCGCATCAGGTGGCTTTCGGTGGCGGTCAGGCGCACCTGCGCCGCACCGTCCCACATCTCGCCGCGTTCGATGTCGTAGCGGATGCCGCCGAGATGCAGCGTTTTGGGGCGCACCACCGCCGGTTCGGCGGCAGGCACCCGGCGCAGGATCGCGTTGATCCGCAGCAGCAGCTCTTTCGGTTCGAACGGCTTTGCCAGATAATCGTCCGCTCCGGCCTCAAGCCCTGCAATCCGGTCGCTGGTTTCGCCCTTGGCGGTCAACAGCAGGATAGGCGTCGGCATCTTGGCCCGCAGATCGCGGCACAGGCTTACCCCATCCTCGCCCGGCATCATGACGTCAAGCACGATCAGGTCGAATTCCAGCCCCGCCAGAATCCGGCGCGCATGGGCGGCGTCACGGGCGGCGGTCACCAGAAACCCGCTGCGCATCAAGAACTTTTGCAACAGGCCGCGAATCCGTTCGTCGTCATCCACGATCAGCAGATGCGGGTCTTCCATACTCATACCGGTCTGTCCTTCAGCGCATCGTATTGGCGGCGCATGTCATGATCCATCATCGCTTCCAACACTTGACGAAACCCAGCCACAGCCACTGGCCCGGCGGCGCGATAAGCACTGCGCATCCGGTCGCGCTGGGCATCCGACAATGCGCGTTCCAGAGTCGAACCCTTGTCGGTCAGGTGCAGGTGGCGTTCCCGTTTATCCTGCCGTCCGACCCTGCTGGCCACCAGACCGTCCGCGATCAGGCTGCGCAACACACGATTAAGCGACTGTTTTGTCACACCAAGGATCGACAACAGGTTGTTGACGGTGGTGCCGGGGCTGCGATGGATGAAATGCAAGGCGCGGTGATGGGCGCGGCCATATTCCATATCGCCCAAAATGCGGTCCGGATCGGCGGTGAAGCCGCGATAAGCGAAAAACATCGCTTCGATCCCCTTGCGCAACTGTTCGTCGGTCAGAAACAGCAGCGCCTGACCGCCTGTTGCCGCTGGTTCGGCCATTTCAAACTCCGCCCTCGTTTCGCGCAAGATACGTCAGCCTTGTTGACATTCCAAGACTCAACTGTTAGCGATTCCGCGATTTCACGCAATATTATGTCCGGTTCGGACCTAACTGCGACACAAATGCAAAGCGGAGGCGAAGATGGCAGGCTCTTATGACGACCGTGACGGCAAAATCTGGATGGACGGGGCGCTGGTCGACTGGCGCGATGCCAACGTCCACATCCTGACCCACGCCATGCACTACGCCAGTTCCGTGTTCGAAGGCGAGCGGTGCTATAACGGCAAGATCTTCAAGGGCCACGAACATTCGCTGCGCCTGCTGAAATCGGGCGAACTTCTCGACATGCCGATTCCCTATACAGCGGAAGAAATCGACGCGGCGAAGGCCGCGATGTTGGCCGCCAACGGCTGGACCGACGCTTATGTGCGCGCTATCGCATGGCGTGGATCGGGCGAGGATATGGGCGTTTCGGCCAAACGGAACCCGGTCCGCATGGCCATCGCGGGTTGGGAGTGGGGCAACTACTATGGCGAGGCCAAGATGAAGGGTGCGAAACTCGACATCGCCAAATGGAAACGCCCCAGCCCCGAAACTGCGCCGTCACAGGCCAAGGCAGCGGGCCTTTACATGATCTGCACCATGTCCAAACACGCCGCCGAGGCAAAGGGGTGTAGTGACGCTATGATGATGGACTACCGCGGCTACGTGGCCGAGGCGACGGGGGCAAACATCTTTTTCGTCAAGGACGGCGAGGTGCATACTCCCCTGGCCGACGCATTCCTGAATGGTTTGACCCGCCAATCGGTGATCGGGATGCTCCGCGACAAACAGATCAAGGTCCACGAACGCCACATCATGCCCGAAGAACTGGAAGGGTTCGAACAGTGCTGGCTGACGGGGACCGCGGCCGAGGTTACGCCCGTGGGCCAGATCGGCGACTATATGTTCGAGGTGGGGGCGATGACGCGGGACGTGGCGGAAAGTTACGAGCGGTTGGTGCGGGCTTAGTTGTTTCGCGCACCCTTTATGGAAATAAAGGCAGCGAACCGTGCCCGCTCAACGGGGTCAGAACTGTTAAACGAAATAACGGCACTTTCTATTTGAAGAATATCATTCTCAACGCTCGATTTCGCAAATTGAGCAAGTGGGTTGTAGTCTGCCTTTTCCCGCTTATTCTTCAATGACACAATGAGTCGCGCAATAGTCTTAACTTCCTCGCAAAAAGCGTGCTTCTTAATCTCCTTGCACCTATTTTCCAGATATTGGTGATCTGGCAAGCGATACAGGGTAAGAAAGAGCTCCTTGAACGCCGGATTGTCGGGATCACTTCCAATCGGCTCGACCAAGCTTTCGCAAACTAGATGAAAAAGTGCGTAATAGAGATCGCTTGTAACCCGCCTCAGGTCAGACTCGGATATTCCAGGTAATAGACTCAAACGTTTCTTGGCCGAAGCAATCAACTCACTGCTAAGCGGCATGCAATTCAGTACTGTCTCTGTTGGTCATAAAATCAATCACCGGCGAAGCAGGAGAAAGTGCCGCCTCTTCGGACTCCCACACAAGTTTGGTGATGGTGGACATTTGTTCTGCGCTTAAATTGGCAAGATCGTCGCTGTAAACGAGGCGAACCAGCAATACCTCTTCACCATCAGTATTGACTGTTCGTTCAGTTTCGACGCGAAGCACATGGTCATCGCCAAGTACCCCTTTCGCGATCTTTTCGATGGTTGACATCTTTGCACCTCTGGAACGGATGATGACAGACTTTGAACCTTATGAGAATCCCCTGTAACAAAGAGTCATCTCATTCGTGAATCAGGGCACCTACCCCCCCACCGTCCCCATTGCCTTTCTCTGCCGCGCCCGTTCCAGCCCCAGCGCCCGTTCGCGCCAGATGATCAGCACGCCGGCCGAAATCACCACTGCCGCTCCACCCAGCATCGTCCATGTCGGCACCTCGTCGAATACGAAATACCCGACACCCAGCGCCAGCAGCATCGACGTATATTCGAAAGGCGCGATAAGGGATGCGTCGGCGTGGCGGTAACTTGTGGTCAGGAAGATCTGCCCGATCCCGCCCAACACGCCACACAGCACCAGCAAAGCGAATTCGCCCGGTGTCGGCCAGACCCAGCCCCATGCAATCGTCACCAG
>JBBSBK010000028.1:0-34538 GCA_038251315.1 Rhodobacterales bacterium
CCGCCGGTTGGCTGTCGCCGACGCGCCCAAGATCGACCGGATCATAGCCCCAGCGGGCGATGACGGACAGCAGCATGGGTCGGTTGGCGTCATAGATGTTCGCGTCGGTCGCCAGTTCGCCCGCATCGCGCAATTCGTCGCCGGTGGACAGGACCGCGACGCGCAGCCGTTTGCGCACATCCACCGATGCCACCCCGGCAGCAGTCAGCGTACCCAGATCGGCGGCGGTCAGGTGGCGCCCGGCGGGCAGGATGTCGGTCCCCGCCTGCATATCCTCGCCCGCTTTGCGCGTGTTCGCCCCGCGTTTCAGGGGTCCGTGAAAGACGATGCTGGCGGCGTCGGTCGCCGTATCTTCTTGCAGCACCACCGTATCCGTCCCGGCGGGCAGGCTGGCGCCGGTCAGCACGCGGATCGCGTGCCCCGGCGGGACGGTGCCCCGATAGGGTGCCCCTGCAGCGGCGCGCCCTTGGGTCAGGAACAGGGTCTGCGGCCCGTCGCCGATGCCGGCCTGGGAGAATGCGTAGCCATCGACAGCCGTATTGGCGTGCGGCGGGTGTGACCGGGCAGCACGGGCGGCGGCGGCGAGGATGCGCCCGGCGGCGTCGCTCACCGCTACGGTTTCGGTCCCTGTCACCGAGGTCAGCCGGTCGCGCAGCAGCGCCAGCGCCACATCGACCGGGGTCCAATGCGCCCCTTGCGGCATCGCAAAGCAGTCGTTGCGCAGGGGCGGCGGGATCAAAGTCATGCAGATAATCTGGGGGCCGGGACGCCGAAAATCCAGCCCTCTTGGGGGGCGTGGACTTTCAGGTGGGCTTCAAGAGTTGCGGGCGGCATCGCGGCCAGGATCCGCGCGACTTCGGTCACCTGATGGGCGTCCCTGATCGAGTTCGCAGGGGGCGGCGCGGCAATCAATCCGGGCAGGCTGGGCCAGATTTCTATGAGGCCGACGGGCTTGTCCAACGGTTCGAATGGCCAGACGGCCAGTTGCGTGGCGAACCGGTGTCGCAGGCGCGCCAGCACCGGCAGGCCCATGATCGCCTGCGAACCGACAGCCCCGGCACCAGCCAGTTGCCAGACGGTAAAGGCGCCCTTGGTCAAAACTTCGACCTGCCTGCGTTCGGCAAAATCCCGGTTGGTGCGGTCGCGTCCCTTGCGTGGCAAGTCATGGATGTCGCGTTTCAACCCGTTGCCCCAGAACGGGCCGATACCGGGGAACATGCCGTTGATTTGTCCGGCGAGATCAAAGCGGTTGTTTGCTTTGGGCGCGTCCTGAACCCGGCCCGCGAGCCAGTCCCAAAGCGCAAAGGGATCGTTGATGCCGGTCAGGGCGCGGGTAAATCCCTTGGGATAGCCGAAAGGAAAATCGAAACCGAGGCAGAGGCGCCGATCCTGCCTCAGCGCGGCGTCGATCAGATCGGTCAGGTAGGTTTCGACCATCTGACGATTGCGGAAATAGGTGGCTGTGGGCGGTGCGCCGTCCTGCACGATCCCGACCCAGATCGCGTCCTTTTTCGGCTTTGCCCCGCGGTCGTTGCCGCCCGACCAGTCGACCATGGCGAAGCTGTCGAACCTCACAACTCCACCTGCGCCAGAATGAAGTCGGCCACGCCCGCGATGTCGTTCAGGTCGAACACCGGGCGGTCCAGCGTCAGCGGGCTATCGGACGCGACTGCGCAGATTGTCGGGTCACCCGTCGCAATCAGCGGGTTGCCGGTGACGGCGCGAAATGCCTCGACCTTGGGGTGGGCGTCGCGTTTCCAGCCTTCGATCAGCACCAGATCGACGGGGTCGAGCCGTGCCAGCAGATCGGCCAGCGGCGGTTCGGTGGCACCCGCCAGTTCGGTCATCAGCGCCCAGCGCGTGCTTGAGCCCAGCAGCACCTGCCGCGCCCCGGCGGCGCGGTGGCGGTGGCTGTCCTTGCCGGGTTGGTCAAGGTCGAATGCATGATGGGCGTGCTTCAGGGTCGACACCGTGATGCCGCGCCCGGTAATGTCGGCGACCAGCCGTTCGACAAGTGTGGTCTTGCCTGCATTCTTGAAACCGACGACGCCGAAGATCCTCATGACATCGCCTCGGCCCGGGCCAGATCGGCGGGGGTGTTGACGTTGAAAAACGCCGCGTCGTCGGGGAATTCGGCGGTAGCGGCGCCGTGTTTGTCGGTCCACAGGACGACCTTGCGCAGGCCGTCCAGCAGCGCAGCCCGCAGGTCATCGCGCAGGGCGACGGGCCAAAGGCCAAAGGTCGGATGCCGTCCGCCGGGACTCGCGGCAAGGGCAATGCCCCCCTCCCCCGCAGCCATGTGCAGGCGCGGCACCAGATCGCAGGGAAAGAACGGGGTATCGGCGGCGGCGGTGACAATATGTGTGGCGCCTTGAGTGGCCGCCCAGTCGAGCCCCGCCAAAACCCCTGCCAGTGGCCCCGCAAATCCTGCGATACCGTCCGGCAGGACCGGCAGCCCAAGGTACTCAAACCGCGCCGGATTGCCGTTGGCGTTCAGCGCCAGCCCGGCGACCTGCGGTTCAAACCGGGCGATCACATGGCTCAGAATCGTGCCATCACCCAAAGGCAGCAGGCCCTTGTCACCGCCCCCCATCCGGGTCGCCTGCCCCCCGGCAAGGATGACGCCCAGCGGTGGGGTCATGGCGCAACCCGCCAGTCGCTTTGTTCGAAACAGTCGTGCCACGCAGCTTGCGGCATTGTCACTTCAATCGCCATCGTCCAGCCCCTTGCGCCCCGTCCTGCGCGGCTCGTCCGCCATCTGCGCCGGGTCCGCGTCGCGCACCAGTCGTTCCTCGCCCGCCAGACAGACGAACCTTTGTCCCTTCATGCGACCGATCAGGGTCAGACCGACCTGTTGCGCAATCTCGACCCCCCAGGCAGTGAATCCTGACCGCGACACCAGCGCCGGTATCCCCATCAGTGCGGTCTTGATCACCATTTCCGAGGTCAGACGCCCGGTGGTATACAGTGTCTTGTCGGCGGCTTCGATGCCTTCGGACAGCATCCACCCGGCAATCTTGTCGACCGCGTTGTGCCGCCCGACATCCTCCATATAGACCAGTGGGCGGGCCCCTTGGCACAGAACGGTGCCGTGAATCGCGCCTGCGGTCAGATACAGAGATGGGGTGCGGGCGATGCGGGCCGACAGGGCGTAAAGATCCGATGTGCGCAACGCGGTCGGCGGCAGTCTGACGTCCGCCAGCCCCTCCATCATGTCGCCAAACACGGTGCCGACCGCACAGCCGCTGGTGCGGGTCTTTTTGCGCAGCTTGTCCTCGTAGGTGGTCTGCGAGGTGGTACGCACGACGACGGTTTCCAATTCTTCGTCGTAATCGACACCCTTGATGACCTCGCCCACGCGCAGCATCCCCTGATTGCGCAGAAACCCGAGCGCCAGATATTCGGGATAGTCGCCGATCGTCATCGCGGTGACGATTTCCTGCGCGTTCAGATAGATGGTCAGCGGGCGTTCCTCGACCACGTTGGTGGTCAGCGGCTCACCATTCTGGTCGGTGCCGGTGACAACGCGGGTCAGCCGGGCGGCGCCCGGATCGGGGGCGATCAGATAGTCGGAAATGTCCTCTAGAACCGCCACTTGTCATTCCTGTTTGCCGGGACTATCCCCGCGAAGTTCCGTCAAGATTAGGCCAACGCCATGCCCGTCGCCACCGCCAAATCCGCCTATTGGTCCGGTGTCCGCGACGGGCTGCCGTTCCTGCTGGTGGTAACGCCATTCGCGATCCTGTTCGGGGTCGTGGCGATGGATGCGGGGCTGACCTTGGGCCAGACGATGGGGTTTTCGGTGACGGTGTTCGCCGGGGCGGCGCAATTCGCTGCGCTGCAACTGATGGTCGACAATGCGGGAATCGCGTTGGTGCTGATGGCGGCGTTGGCAGTAAACCTGCGTATGGCGATGTATTCGGCAGCGCTGGTGCCGTGGCTGGGGGCGGCACCGCTCTGGCAGCGGGCACTCGTCGCCTATGTCAACGTCGATCAAACCTACGCGGTCAGCATGGTCCGCTACGATGAACGGCCCGATTGGGGGGTAGCGCAGCGGGTCGCATTCTTTCTGGGAGTGGCCACGCCGGTCACCCCGATGTGGGTCGCAATGACGGCAGTGGGGGCGCTGGTCGGGTCGCGGATACCGCCGGAATGGGCATTGGATTTTGCGCTGCCGATCACCTTTATCGGCATGGTTGCGCCGATGCTCAGGACGCTGGCGCATCTGGTGGCGGCGGCGGTGTCGGTCGCGGTGGCGCTTTTGCTGATCGGCCTGCCGTCGGGGTTGGGCCTGCTTATCGCGGCAGCGGCAGCAATGGTGGCCGGGGCGACCGTGGAAACGTTGATGGAAAGGCGGGCGGCATGACCTATTCGGTCGCGCAAATCTGGTTCATCATTCTGACGCTGGCCGTCGGCACCTATCTGATCCGGCTGTCGTTTCTGGGTCTGATCGGGCGGCGGCAAATGCCGTCTGCGGTGCTGCGCCTGTTGCGTTACACGCCGGTCGCCGTGTTGCCGGGGATGGTCGCGCCACTGGTGTTGTGGCCTGCGGCGACGGGCGGGCAGATCGACCTGCCACGCCTGCTGGCGGCGCTGGTCACGCTGGCCGTGGGGTTGAAGACGCGCAGCCTGCTGGCGGCATTGGGGGCCGGGGCGGCGACGCTTTACGCCGCCCTTTGGGCTACTGGCCTGCTCTGATTGCGGCGTCGATCTGGGCGGCGGCGACCGATTTGTCGTCGGCATCGGTTTCACGGTATTCGTTGGTGATGACGCCCGGTATCTTGGCGAACTGGTCCATCAGATTGGTCGGGAAAAAAGTTGTGCGGATGTTTTCAAATCCCGGCAGGGTTTTCAGCACGGCGGCCGTTGCGCGTGAGCAGTTTGCCTTCGCCACCGCGCCATTGGCCATGAAGGCGCGCAGGGCCATCTCGGCCACTTCGGGCGACACGTTGACGCGCTGGGCAACCGTGTAGAACGTGATCCGCGAATGAAACGAAATATAGTACTGTTCAATCGTCGGGGTGACCCCGAATATCACGTCATTGCGTTCAGGGATTGACGGATGGCCAAAGGTGCCCGCCGGATCCCAGATCACCCGCTGGCTGGCGCTGATGATCATGCTGGTGTGGGCACCGTTGCCCGACTTGACGTTGCGCATCGTGAACAGCTCGAGGTATTTCTGCCCCGGTTCCTCATAAAACGCCCGGACGACGAAATCGTCCGGCGCGACGATCGATTCGGCACAAGCAGCGAGGGCAAGCGGGGCGCCAAGCACAAAGGCGCGGCGCGGCATCGTTACCTGGTTCGGCATCAGACTTAGCCGTTGACGAGGGCGATGAAGATCAACAAGCCAACCGCAATCATCGCGCCTTTGCTGACCATGTTGACGAAACCGTCAAACGTCTTTTCCTGAACGGTAATATCCATATCGCCATGCTTGTGTTCAGCCATGTGGCGACTCCTCTGATGCCTGTTTTGAGGTCAGATAGACCATTCGCAGTGCGGTGTCACGCCCGTACCTTTGGTTTGGTTTTGACATCTGCGTGACGGTCACGCAGGCCTCACAATGGCACTGCTGTCGTATCCTTGATTTCCTCCATCACGAAACTTGCCGAAATGTCCGATACCGAAACCCGGCCGATCAATCGCTTGTAAAAGGCGTCGTAGGCCGGCACGTCGGCGACCCGAACCCGCAACACATAATCCAGATCGCCGGTCATCCGGTAGGCGCCCACCACCTCGGGCATCGACCGCAGGGTGCGTTGAAAGTTTTCCATCCAGTCGGCGGCATGGGCGTTGGTGCGGATCAGCACCATCACCGTCAGCGGGCAACCGACCTTGTCCGGAGCGACAAGTGCGACGCGACCGCGGATCACGCCCGCTTCTTCCATCTGCTTGATCCGCCGCCAGACGGCGTTGCGCGACAGGTGGACCCGGAGACCGATATCGTCCACCGTCAGGCTGGCGTCCTGTTGCAGGTGTGTCAGAATATTTCGATCTATTGTATCAAGAATATGGTTCATGGTGAGATTATATCCCATTCTTAAGCCCTTTGGTAAGGATTTTTGAGACTCACGCGCAGGTATTCCCGGCTACACTTGTCGAACCCCAGCAGGAGATCAAAGATGTCGGATTCAACCAGCACCACCCGCGCCAGCAACCCCTTTGCGGCGATATTCCTGGACCATCCCGCCACCGTGAACGAAACCTATTTCGGCCACATGCGGTTTGCCCTCACGTTCGCGTTCTGGCTGGCAATGGCGGCCCTTGCGGCGCTGGTCCATGCGTTCATCCCGAGCTTGTGCGAAACCACCGCCAGCCGGATCCTGCGTCGCCTGCACGCGAAAATCGAAGCCCGGCACTGACCCTCATGTGCCGGATCGCCGCCTACACCGGGCCTGCCATCCCGCTTGAAAACATCATCGTCCGCCCCGCCCATTCGCTGCTGAGCCAAAGCCAGCACGCAACCGAGGCCAAGCTGGCCGTCAATGGCGATGGGTTTGGCATCGCATGGTATGGCGCGGGGCCGCAGCCGGGGCTTTACCGCGATGTGCTGCCCGCGTGGGCTGACGGCAACCTGACCAGCCTGTGCCGGATGGTGCATTCGCCGCTGTTCATTGGCCATATCCGGGCATCCACCGTGGGCGAGACGAGCCGGGCGAATTGCCATCCGTTCACGCATGGGCGCTGGTCGTTCTGCCACAACGGACAGGTGCCGCATTTCGCCCGGATCCGGCGGCGGATGGAGGCGGTACTGCCTGACGATCTGTTCGCGGCGCGGCGGGGGACCACCGATTCCGAGATGATCTTTCTGACCATGCTCGCCAACGGGCTGGACGACGATCCGCAAGCAGCATTGCAGGCGACGCTTGAGGTTATCGGGGTGGCAGGCGATGACGGCCCGGTGCGCTTGACAGTGGTGTTTTCGGACGGGCAGACGCTCTACGCCTTTCGGCATGCGTCCGACGGGGTCTGCCCGACGCTTTATGTCTCGGGCATGCTGGATCACGGCGGGCGGGCGTTGGCGTCCGAACCGCTGTGCGGCCAGTCTGACCGTTGGACGCCGGTGCCGGTCGATACGTTATGTGCAGTCAGTGCCGCAGGGGCGGCGATGTTGGGGCTGGCGGCCTGAGGGCGGTCAGTCGGTAGGTTACGCCCCGGTCGAGTGGGCCGCGACAGACCCTTCGCGGGTGTGTCGCGGTCTGCGTTTCGCGGTTCAGGCCGGATTTGTCAGACCGCCTGCCAGCGATACGCGCCGTCTTCGTCCAACCAGCGCCGCGCCTGACCACGCTGGTGCAGCCAGTTCAGATGCGCCAGCGTTTCGACTAACGCCAGTCCATATTCGCCCGCCCCGATCTCGCGCTTGAACAGCGGCTTAAAGCAATCGCCGCCCTTTTGCGGCGTGGCCAGATGGGCGTGCAGTCGGTCCAGAGCGCCGTGGTGATTGTCGATCATCTGTTGCAGCCGGAACGGCAGCCCGGTGAACGGCAGCTTGTGCCCGCCAAGCACCAGATGGTCATCGCGGGCATGCTGCATCAGGTCAGCGCAGGACGTCAGCCAATCGCCCAAGGGGTCGGCCTCGGGTTCGCTTGGATAGACCCCGATGTTGGGACTGATCGATGGCAGCAGTTGATCGGCGCCCAGCACCAGATTGTCATCCATGCTCCAGAATGTCGCCTGTTCGGGGGCGTGGCCGTGGCCGATGCGCACAGTCCAGTTGCGACCTGCCATTTGTAGGGTGTGACCCTGTTGCAACCGCGTGAATCCCAGCGGCAGTGGGGCCACACAATCGGCAAAGTTGAACGGGCGTTCGGTCTGCCGCTGCGCCAGCACATCGGCGGCCATCCCGGCGCGGCGGTAGAAGTCGACGGTTTCGGGTGGAAGGGTCGCCTGTTCATCAAGGCACAGCATCCGGGTCATCAGCCAAGCGGTGCGCGTGGTCAGCAGGTCTGCGCCCCGCTCCACGAACCAACCCGCGAGCCCGACGTGATCGGGGTGATGATGGGTGACGACGACGCGGGTGACGGGTTTGGCGGCCAACGGTCCGGCCAGCAGCGTGTCCCAGATCGCCCGTGTCGTGTCGGACGCAAACCCGGTGTCGATCACCGTCCAACCATTGCCGTCATCCAGCGCGAAGATGTTCACATGATCCAGCGCCGTCGGCAGCGGCAGGCGTAGCCAGAGGATGCCGTGGGCGATTTCGATGACCTCGCCTGTAACAGGCGGGTCGGCAAAGGGGTAGCGGATCATGGCGCTGTCTTTCCGGGGCGTCGGGTCTGGCTGTCATGGCCCACGCCCAAGGTCAACGGTTCACGCGGATCGGGGCTTGACGAACTCATTCCTGAAGGGTTATGAATTATCCATAACCCATGCGGAATGAATGTGTGATGGCAGATGACGCCGGCCCGATCTTTCAGACCCTCGCTGATCCGACCCGGCGGGGCATTTTCGAACGGCTTTGCCGGGATGGCGAACAGACGGTTCTGGCCCTGACCGCCGGTGGCAGCGTGTCGCAACCGGCGGTATCCAAACACCTGAAGGCGCTGAAACTGGCCGGGTTGGCGGCGGATCGCCCGGAGGGGCGACAGACCTATTACAGCGCCCGCCCTGCCGCCCTCGCGCCTCTGGCCGACTGGACGGTCGGGATGGCGCAATTTTGGAAGGGCAGGTTCGATGCCCTTGAAACCCTGCTGGCACGGATGGACCAATGACCGAGACGCCTCGCCTCCGCACCGTCACGGTCGAGCGCGATTTTCGGTATCCGCCCGAACGCCTGTGGCGGGCGTTGACCACGCCGCACCTGCTGGCCGAATGGCTCATGCAGACCGATTTCGCGCCCGACATCGGGCGTGCATTCGGATTCACATCGCCGCATGTCACCATCTCCTGCAAGTTGCTGGCAATCAAGCCGCATGAAACGCTGTCCTACACATGGGACGCCCTCGGCCTCGAGAGCGTCGTCACGTTCACCCTGACCCCGACCGACAAGGGCACGCACCTGCAGATGCAGCAGACCGGGTTCAGAACGGACCAGACCCAGGCCTTTCACGGGGCCCGGGCCGGATGGGGACGGTTCCTGTTGGCCCTCGACGATCTGCTGGGCCGGACCTCATGACCATGGGAGATGCCATATGACGCTCAACGTCTGGATCAGGACAAGTCACCGCTGGTTGGGGCTATTCTTTACTCTGACGGTAATCGCGAACTTTGCGGTGCGCGCGTTTGCTGCGCCGCCGGACTGGCTGACCTATCTGCCGCTGGCACCGCTTTTCCTGATGCTGATCAGCGGTCTCTGGATGTTCTTTCTGCCATATGTGCGCCGTCGCACCTGATATTCAGGCAGCCAGATCGTCCGGGGTGATCGCCATCAGGTCATCCGCCCCAGCGTTGGCGTGAGCCAAAAGGCCGGCATGTTCGGGCAGCAGGCGTCTAATATAGAACCGGGCAAGGCGTATCCGCATCGCGTCGCCCGTCATTGCCGCCGTCAGGTGGGCATGGCCGCCAAGGACACGGGCGAAGGCGCGCAGATACGGAACGGCCCCGGCAAAGCGGTCGTTGGCGTCGTTGCGCCCGACCAGCCATTCGGTCGTTTCGCGCAGGGATTCGGCGGCGTGCCATACCGCCTCGGCCAGATCGGGATGGGTCGATTTCGCGGCCTCGGCCCCGGCCTCGATCTCGTCCAGCAGGCGCGTGGCGGCGTCTCCACCGTCGGCCAGCTTGCGCCCGACAAGGTCCATCGCCTGAATGCCGTTGGTGCCTTCATAGATCGCGGTGACGCGGACGTCGCGGGCGTATTGGGATGCGCCGGTTTCCTCGATAAAGCCCATGCCGCCGTAAACCTGCACGCCCAGACTGGCGACCGCGATGCCGGTATCAGTGCCAAAGGCCTTGGCGATCGGGGTCAGGAATGCGGCGCGCGCGGCCCATTGATCGTCACCCGTAGCTGCCGCCATGTCGATGGACGCAGCACACATCAGGGCGATGGACCGGGCGGCAAAGATGTCGGCCTTCATCGTCGCCAGCATGCGGCGCACGTCGGGGTAATCGACGATAACGCTGCGGCCCTGTTTACGATCCCCGGCATAGGCAAGGGCATGCTGATAGGCGCCATCGGCGACACCGATCCCCTGCACCCCGACCCCCAGCCGGGCGTTGTTCATCATGGTGAACATCGCCGCCATGCCGCCATGCGCATCACCGATCAGCCAGCCGGTCGCGCCCTCGTAGGCCATGACGGCGGTGGGCGATCCGTGCAGCCCGGTCTTGTGTTCAAGCGACACCACACGCAGGGCGTTGCGTTCGCCCGGTTTGCCACTCGCGTCGGGGATAAGTTTCGGCACCATGAACAGGCTGATCCCCTTGGTCCCCGGCACGCCGTCGGGCAGGCGGGCCAGCACCAGATGGCAGACGTTGGCGGTGAAATCGTTGTCGGCCCAACTGATGTAAATCTTTTGCCCGGTGATCGCATATGTGCCGTCGCCGTTCGGCTCGGCGCTGGTCCGCAGCGCCCCAACATCCGACCCGGCCTGCGATTCGGTCAGGTTCATCGTACCACACCAGTTGCCGCTGATAAGATTGGGCAGATACAGGTCCTTTATCGCGTCAGAAGCGTGATGCTCAAGCGCCTCGATCTGCCCTTGGGTCATCAGCGGGTTCAACTGGATCGACAGGCAGGCTGCCGACATCATGTCGTTGACCGCCGTGGTCAGGGACATCGGCAGGCCCATGCCGCCGACGCCTGTGCTGGCCGACATGCCGATCCAGCCGCCATCGGCAATGGCGCGATACCCGTCAGCAAAGCCGGGTGAAGTGCGCACGATGCCGTTTTCCAGCCGGGCCGGGTGCAGATCGCCCGCGCGTTGCAGCGGGGCAAGCGCGGTTTCGCACATCTTGCCCGCCTCGGTCAGGATCGCGTCGACCATATCCGGCGTCGCCTCGGCAAACCGCTCGGTTCCGGCGATCTGGCTGAACCCGGCGATGTAATCCAGAAGAAAGCGGAATTCGGTCGTCGGGGCGCGGTAAGGCATCGGCATTTCCTTGGGCGGCTTGGCAGCGGGGCGGGCCGCGTCTATGTGGGCTGCAATCGACGGGACGGTATAACAGCCCCCGCGCCCATCAAGGGAAACGCCACGTCATGACTCGCTGCAATACGCAAACTTTCACCCCCGATGCTGCCGGATTGAGCCGGGCTGCGGCGGTGTTGGGTCAGGGTGGGCTGGTCGCGTTCCCGACCGAGACGGTTTATGGACTGAGCGCGGACGCCCGCAACGACCGGGCAGTCGCAAAGGTTTTTGCCGCCAAGGAGCGGCCCGCTTTCAACCCGTTAATCGTGCATGTGGTGGATCTGGCAGCGGCGCAGGCGCTATGCGATTTCAATCCCGATGCCCTGCGGCTGGCATCGGCGTTCTGGCCGGGGGCGCTGACGCTGGTGCTGCCCTTGCGGGCCGGGTCGGGGGTTTCCGGCCTGGTGACTGCGGGGCTGGATACGCTGGCGGTGCGGGTGCCCGACCATCCCGTGGCTCAAGGGTTGCTGGCCGCCTTTGGTGGACCCCTGGCGGCACCATCGGCCAATCCGTCGGGGCGGATCAGCCCGACGACAGCCTCGCATGTGCTGGCCGGGCTCGGCGGACAGATCGACGCGGTGATCGATGGCGGCGCCTGCGGTGTCGGCCTCGAATCGACGATAATCGGTTGCGCCGATGTGCCGATGCTGCTGCGTGCGGGCGGTATCCCGGTCGAGGCGATCGTGGCCTGTCTGGGGCAATCGTTACAGACGGCGGGTGCGGACATCGTCGCACCCGGTCAGTTGCAGTCGCACTACGCCCCGCGCGGGGCGGTGCGGCTGAACGTGAGGACGCCGGACCCGGACGAGGTTTTGCTGGGCTTTGGCCCGGTCGACGCCGCGCTGAACCTGTCCCCTGCGGGAGATCTGACCGAGGCGGCCGCAAATCTGTTCGCCCACCTGCACTGGCTGGATGGCATGGGGGCAACGCGGATTGCGGTGTCGCCGATCCCGGATCACGGGTTGGGGCGGGCGATCAATGACCGATTGAAACGGGCGGCAGCACCGCGCGGTGGTAAAGATGGGTCTTGACCTACCGTGCTAACCCGCCATGTTGTTGCGTTCGATCCAGCTGCGCAGTTCTTCGGCCTCTTGCCTAGCGTCGCGCAATCCGTCCATCGCGGCGCGCAGTTCGGCTTCGGTCTGGGCCAGCTGGCTGCTGATCTCGGATTCGCGCTGTTGCAGGTAGGTGATCGCCTGATCGCGGGTTTCCTCGGCCTCATGCAAGGACTGGGCCATCTTGTCGAGCTCGCCGATTTCGGCCTTGGTGACGCGGGTAAACCGGTTGACCACCCAGCTGGCGAACCAGCCAAGGCAGAACGCGACGAACAGGATGATCGCGGTGGCGATGATGAATTCACTGCGGTTCACGTCTGGTTCCTTTGTGCCTATTGGTCACCCGACCCGTCACCGTCATCAACGATCTGGTTGGGATCGTCGGGCACGATGTCGGGCACGGTTTCGCTACCGGTCCCGCCGGTGGGCGTGTCAGCGGCATTCTGTTCGACCGTTTCCAGCGTGGTTGTCTCATCGGAGGTTGGTTCGGGCACGATCAGTTTGAATTCGATCCGCCGGTTTGCCTCGCGTCCGGCTTCGGTATCGTTGTCGGCAATCGGATCGGCCTCGCCATAGCCGGTCACGCTGAAATTGGCGACCGGCACCCGGCGGCTGCGCAAGCCGTCCAGCACAGCCTCGGCCCGTTTCTGGCTGAGCTGCTGGTTCATCTCTTCGCCTCCCTGACTGTCGGTATAACCGGCGATATCAAAGCGCAGATCGGGGCAGGACTTCAGGACTTCGGCGATATCATCGACCAGTTGCCGGCTGTCGGCACTGATCGTGGCGGAACTCGGATCGAACAGGATTTTGCGTTCGCTGGTCAGGGACTCTATCGTGGCGGCGCAATCCTCGGGCGAGGGCAGGGCGGCGATCGGGTCGAGGGCGGCGAGATAGGTCACGTCGACCCGGAATTCTGCCGCCTGGCCGAGTTTGTCGATCAACATCCGGGTGATCTCGGCGCTCGCCTCAACGTTGCCGGTGTTGCCGCTGACATCGACCATGTCTGGGTCGACCATGACCGATCCGTTAGACAGTTGCGACAACGCCTCGATTGCCGCCAACACCCGGACCGACCAACCGGTCGGCAGGCCGTCAACGACCCGGGTGCCCATGACGACATTGTGCTGTCCGAACCGGGCCTGCGCATAGCTTTGCGCCGTGCCGTTCATCAGGTCGTCCGGCACCCGCCCACGCAGTTGCACCTGTCCCTCAGGGCTGAGCGTGGCCGAAAAGGTCGGCGGGTCCGCGGCAACGGCATCCGGCTTGACGGGCAATGTGGCGTCGAGCGCGTAAAGGTCGGGCAGTGCATTGTCCAACTCGCCCGCGACCCGGTCGAACAGACCCTGATCGGTGCCTTCTACTGCCACCAGCGCGATGTCGGCGTCCGACAGCGTGACCGACCCGCCGCCCAGATCCTTGACTGCAGTGATCGCCAATGCCGCCGCATCACCCCAGGTGACCGACGGCACCCCCAGCGCCAGCGTGCAATTAGCCTTGCCGGTCAGTCCGGCGGCAACTGCGGCGGCGACGATCTTGCCTTGCGCCTCTTCCGTATCGGCGGCGCAGGCGGACAGGTTGGCGTCCTCTCCAGTCAGGGTGAACCGGATGGTGAACGGGGTAACGACGGGGCGCGGCGCAGTAACCGTCAGCGCCAGCCGCAGTCCGTCAGGGGCCTCGCGCGACAAAGCGCTTTCCAGCTGCGCCTTTTGTGCGGTGCTGTCCGAAATCGCGTCGATTGCCACCCGGTTGTCGCTGACCGAAATCTTCGACCGGGGCAGTTGCGCCAAGGCCCGCAGCGCATAGGTCAGGGCTGGGCGCCAGCCGTCAGGCACCGGATAATCAGCAACTTCGAGCAGGTCGGTCACCGGCAGGCCGTTGGCGATGTCGGCGATCCGGGCCTTCAGGTCGTCGCGGTCGGTCGCCGCCGGGATCAGCCCGATCAGCGACACGCCGCTGTCATTGCGCAGAATTTCGATGGCGAAATCAGGCGGCGCGATTCCCGCCACGTCATGCACCGACATGTTGTCGATCACCCGGCTGGCATCGACGATCCCGCCCGAAACCGAGATGGCGCGGAACCGCGTTGCCTCGGACGGTGCCTCGCCTTCGAGGATCACCTGCAGCCCGTCGGCAATCACGCGGGTCCAGTCATAGCCCGTGTCGATCAGCGCCTCTTGCACGGTGATCCGGGATCGGTCCTCGACCACTGTCACGGCTGCCCGCGCCCCTGCCACCGCCAACACGCCGGCCACCACAAAGGCAGCGACGCGCACAAAAACTGCCGACAGGCGCATGGGGTTCCGTTTCATAATTCCTCGGGCGTCTGTCTAGGCTTTGCCGCTGCGAGGTTCAATCACAGGAACCCGGCAGCGGCGAAAAACAGCAGGGGGATCAGGCCGGCGTTGCGATTGCTGCGGAAAAGAACCAGCAGCCGTTCATTGTCGTCAGGGCGGAAACGCCCCAACTGCCAGGCCAGATGCCAGCCCATCGCCCATGCCCCGCCGAGGGCGATGACCAGCGACAGCACGCTGCGGTCGATCGCGGCCAGCAGCACCGCCAACCCCAACAGGCAGACCGTGCCGACAAGGAACCAGCGCAGCCAACGCGGCGAGGCATCGCCGAAAAGCCGTGCTGTGGATTTCACCCCGATCAACGCGTCGTCTTCGGTATCCTGATGCGCGTAGATCGTGTCGTAAAACAGCGTCCACGCAATGCCCGCACAATACAGCACGACGGCGGGCCAGCCCAGACTGCCGGTATGCGACGTCCATGCCAGCAGCGCCCCCCAGTTGAACGCCAGCCCCAGAAACACCTGCGGCCACCATGTGAACCGTTTGGCGAACGGGTAGATCGCGACCGGAATCAGGGCCAGAAACCCCAGCCCGATGGCGGCCCAGTTGAACGTCAGCAAAATCAGCAGCGACAGCAGCGTCTGCACCAGCATCCACCCTAGCGCCGCCCTGACCCCGACCTGCCCCGATGGAATCGGCCGCGACCGGGTTCGCGCCACCTGTCCGTCGATATGCCGGTCGGTGATGTCGTTCCATGTGCAGCCCGCGCCGCGCATGAGGAACGCCCCAAGGGCGCAGCCCGCGCCAATCCAGACGTCGCCCGCGCCGAATGTCCCTGTGGAAAGACAGGCCAGTGCCAGCCCCCACCAGCAGGGGATCAGCAGTAACCATGTGCCGATGGGCCGGTCGGCGCGCGACAGCCGCAGGAATGGCCGGGCGCGCGCGGGCGCATAAAGGTCCACCCAGTTGTCGGGCGGCGCGTCGGCAACGGTCTGGTCTGGTATCGGCAAATCGGGGGTCATAAGGTCCGCTCATGGCATCCAAGGTCCGCCTTTATGTAGATCACCCGCTGGGGCAAGGGAAACCGGTTCCACTGACCGGGGCGCAGGCGCATTACCTGTTCTGGGTGATGCGGCTGGGGATCGGGGCGATTCTGTCGCTGTTCAACGGGCGTGACGGCGAATGGGACGGGGCGGTGGCCGAGGCGGGCAAAAAGGGCGGATCGCTGGTGTGCCAGAATCAGACGCGACCCTTACAAATGCCCCCCGACCTGTGGCTGCTGTTTGCCCCACTGAAAAAGGCCCGCACCGATTTCGTCGTCGAAAAGGCGGTCGAGCTGGGCGTGGCGCGGATTATGCCGGTGCAGACCGATTACACCAACGCCGACCGGGTCCGGCAGGACAAAATGCAGGCCCACGCAATCGAGGCGGCAGAGCAATGTGGCGCGACCTTTGTGCCGCCGGTCGATGATCTGTGCAGATTGGACAAGATTCTGCACGGATGGCCCGTGGCGCGGCACCTGATGTTCTGCGACGAACGGCTGATCGGGCAGGCCGCAGGGCTGACCGGGGCGGCGCGTGGCCCTTGGGCGATCCTGATCGGGCCAGAGGGCGGATTTTCACCTGCAGAAAGGAATTTCCTGCATGGTTGGTCGAGCGCCCATCCCGTCGCCCTTGGCCCCCGCATCCTGCGGGCGGACACGGCTGCGGTCGTTGCGTTGACCCTGTGGCAGCAGGCGCTGGGGGATTGGTAGTGTCCGGCTTTCTGCGCCCCGAGGCCCGCGCGAGTCTGTGGCGCTGGCGCGAAATCGTGCTGGCCGTTCCCTTTACTATGCTGGGCCTGTGGTGGGCGTTCGGGCATTTTGGCCTGCTGGCGTGGCTTGGCTGGGGCTTGGTCGGGCTGTCGGGCGTGCTGGTCGTGACGGGCGTGCAGCGCGGGCGGTTCCGGCAGGGCGGGGCGGGGCCGGGGTATGTGCAGTTGGATGAACGCAGGTTGGCCTATTTCGGCCCGCTGACCGGTGGGGTGATGGACCTTGACGATCTGTGCCTGGTCGCGCTGGAACCCAAGGCGCGGCCCGCGCCGCACTGGATCCTGACGGGGATCGGCGGGCAGGAACTGGCGATTCCGGTCAATGCGGCCGGGGCCGAGGCGCTGTTCGATGTTTTCGCCGCCCTGCCGGGGATCAAGACCGGGCAGATGCTGGCCGTGCTGCAAAACACGCCTGATGCACGCGTCACGGTTTGGGAACAGGCGGCACCGCGTTTGCATTGATTCGTCGGCGGGACGTGCCGGATCGCAAAATTGCACAAGCACCGCGCATTGACTTGGCCGTGCCCTTGCGACACCTCTGGACTTCTGACCAGCACAACGGAGCCTCTCATGTCCATCCCCCAAACCGGCGGCGGCCCGATCGAGCGGCACGAACAACTGGCCGATTATCTGGCATCCGGCTGCAAACCCAGAGACCAATGGCGGATCGGCACCGAGCATGAAAAGTTCGGCTATTGCAAGGATACCCTGCTGCCGTTGCCCTATGACGGGCCCCGGTCGATCCTGAAAATGTTCGAAGGGCTGCGCGACAAATACGGCTGGAAACCAATTTTAGAGCAGGACAAGATAATCGGCCTGACCTATGCGGACGGGGCCAATATCAGCCTTGAACCGGGTGGCCAGTTCGAATTGTCCGGCGCGATGCTGGAAACCATCCACCAGACCTGTGACGAGGTCAATGAACACCTGCGCGAAGTGCAGGATGTGGCAGACACGATTGGTGTGCGGTTCATCGGTCTGGGTGCTGCGCCGATCTGGACGCATGACCAGATGCCGCTGATGCCCAAAGGGCGCTACAAGCTGATGAACGACTACATGGGTCAGGTCGGCACCCACGGCACCCAGATGATGCGGCGGACCTGCACGGTGCAGGTCAACCTCGATTTTTCGTCAGAGCCGGACATGGTGCAGAAGATGCGCGTCGCGCTGGCGTTGCAGCCGGTGGCGACGGCCCTGTTCGCCAATTCACCGTTTTTCGAGGGCGCGCCGAACGGCCACAAATCCTGGCGGTCGCGCATCTGGCGGGGGCTGGACAACAGCCGCACCGGAATATTGCCCTTCGCCTTCGATGAAGGGTTCGGGTTCGAGGCCTATGTGCAATACATGCTCGATGTGCCAATGTATTTCGTTTATCGGGATGGCAAGTATATCGATGCCCTGGGTCAGTCGTTCCGCGATTTCATGGTCGGCAAACTGCCGGCGCTGCCGGGCGAAATGCCGACCTTGTCGGACTGGGCCGACCACCTGACGACGGCCTTTCCCGAGGCGCGGTTGAAGAAGTTCATCGAGATGCGCGGGGCCGATGGCGGCCCGTGGCGTCGCCTTTGTGCGCTGCCCGCGTTCTGGGTCGGGTTGATGTACGATCAGGCGGCGCTGGATGCCGCCTGGGATCTTTGCAAGGACTGGGACACCGAAACACGCGAGGGGTTGCGCGTTGCAGCCTCGGTCGACGGGCTGCAGGCGCAGGTCGGCAAAGTGAACATGCTGGATATCGCCCGGCAATCCGTCGCGATTTCCGAAGCGGGGCTGAAAGCGCGGGCGCGCCCCGGCGCAGGTGGTCTGGTGCCGGACGAAACCCATTTCCTGAATGCGCTCAAGGAAAGCGTTGAAACCGGGGTCACGCCCGCCGACGAATTGCTGGTGCATTATCACGGCGACTGGGGCGGCGATTTGAACCGGATTTACGCCGAGTACAGCTATTAGGTCAGCGGTTTTATCCGCGTCGCTTTTTAGGGTCTGCCAAGCTTGTCATGGGTCGTGCATTCCCCGGTCCGGGCGCTGTTGGCGAAATGACCTGCCTGCAGCAGGGTGCTATCCTCGCGGAAAAACTCCCAATCGCCGTTTTCCTGCTCATCCTGCATTTGGCCACAAATTGAAATCGAAGCGTCGCGAAGTGTTCTTTCGGTGGGCGTCGATGCAATACAGTTGACCAGAGGTATGATTCTGTTGCTCACTTAAACGTGAACGCCTATTCTGGCGCTGTCAGTTTCGACAACCAAAGGACCAAATCATGCGTGACCTGTTCATTCGTTCGCTCGAATTTTTGATCAATGTGATCGTCATCCTCGCCGCCATCATGATCGTGGTATTCGCCGGCATGGTCGCCTTTGGCGGCGGAATGGGCGGAATGGGCGGACAAATGGCCGGGTTCAGCGGCCCGCTCGCCGGTATCGGGGTGCTGATCGGCGGCATGATCTACCTGGTGTTGGTCGGCGGGTTCATGTTCCTCGGGCTCGGCATCTATCAGAACACCAAGCGGACGGCAGACGCGCTCGAAAAGCGCTGACAGATCGTCGAACTCATTTCAGCGGCCCCTGCCAGCCTTGATTGGTCCGATGTGCCCAGCCTCCTTGGTGCAATATTGGGGCGAACCTAGGCGGGTTTCCGGGCGGGACTGTAGGGGGGGTGGAGCTTTTTGCGGGCGGCTACTCTTCGCTGGATTCCGGCGATCGCACGGTCAGAAATCCGCCTTCGTCGACCGTGATGGCCTGCACGCAGGTCTGCGCCCCATAGCCGTCGCAGGCGCTGCCATGGCGCGCCAGCAGGATCACCGATGGCATGTTGCGGGTGCGCACGACGTCCCATCCGCCCGCGGTCCAACTGGCTGATGTGGTGCTGTCGAGCACCAGATGGATCGGCGCGCCGCCCGACCCGCCCCAAAGATTGCCACCCGAACAGTAGATGTGGTTCAGATCAATCACCGCATCGTCAGGCGTATAGTCGATCTCGCCGTTGTCGCCGTCCAGATCGGTATAGACGACGCCAAGCATATCGTCGATTTCCAGCGTGCCGTTCATTTCGGTCTTGCACTGTTGCAAGAGGGTTTTCAGGATTTCCACGACCCTTGGCCGGGATTTTCCATCAAAATGGTCGGTCAGCGGCACGGTCGGATCCAGCGTTCCGGCAAACGCCGGACCGGCCAGCAGGGCAACGGCAAGGGATTTGCGGATCACGTCTTGGTTCCTATCTTTGATTCCGTTCCAGCACGCAGCCGTCCGATGTTTGCGGCGTGCCGCCAATAGATCAACAAGGCCAGCACGATGCCCAAGACGAACCCCTGCCCGTAGCCCAGCAACGGCATCCAGACCGGCGTCATGCCTGCCGCAAACAGGGCCGACAGCGACGAATAGCGCGACAGCGCCGCGGTTGCTGCCCATGTCGCGCAGGCGGCCAGCCCGACGGGCCAGTGCAGGGCCAGCACGATGCCAAGAAACGTCGCCACCCCCTTGCCGCCGCGAAAGCCCAGCCAGACCGGATAGCAATGCCCCAGAAACGCCGCCAGCGCTGCCAGTTGCACCGCATCCTCGGCAGCAAAAGCCCGCGCCAGCAGCACCGCCGCCGCCCCTTTGCCGCCATCCAGCAGCAGCGTAGCCAAGGCTGCCCCTTTGTGACCGGTGCGCAACACGTTTGTCGCGCCGATATTGCCCGACCCGATCTTGCGCAGGTCGCCAAGGTTCAGGGCGCGGGCGATCAGCATCCCGAACGGCACCGACCCCAGCAGATAACCGATCGCGGCCCAGAGAAGCAAGGTGCCGGTCGTGCTGATAAGCTCAGGCATCTCCAGCCACCCGTTTGCCGCCGACCCATGTGCCGATCACCTTGCCCTGCATCTTCGCGCCGTCAAAAGGGGTATTTCTGGACTTCGACAGCAGGGTGGCGCGGTCCAGCCGGAACGGCGCGTCGGGGTCGAACAGCACCAGATCGGCCGGGGTACCGGCATATAGTCGCCCGGATGCCAGCCCCAGCCGTCGTGACGGGTTCAGCGACATCGCCCGGAACAGGCGCGGCAGGTCGATCAGGCCGGCGTGGTAAAGGCGCAGCGCGGCGGGCAGCAGCGTTTCAAGGGCGACGGCACCACTGGCCGCTTCTTCGAACGGCAGGCGTTTGGATTCTTCGTCCTGCGGCGTGTGCATCGAACAGATGATGTCGATCAGACCGTCCGCAACGGCCTGCACCACGGCCAGACGATCACTTTCAGCGCGCAGCGGCGGTTTCAGTTTGAAGAAAGTCCGGTAATCGGCGACATCCATATCGTTCAGCGTCAGGTGGTGGATGCCGACCCCGGCGGTGATGTCCAGTCCATTGCGCTTGGCCCGTTCCAGCGCGGGCAGGGCGCGGGCGGTGGTGATCTGATCGGCGTGATATTTCGCCCCGGTCATTTCCAGCAGCGAGATGTCGCGGTCCAGTCCCATTCGTTCAGCCATCGGTGACACGGCGGGCAGCCCGCGCAAGGATGCGAATTTGCCCGATGTGGCGACCGCCCCGTCCGACAGCACCGGTTCCTGCACATGGCCGATGACCAGCGCGTTCAGGCTGCGGGCATAGGTCAGGGCGCGGGCATAGACCTTGGTATCGGTGACGACCCGGTCGCAGTCGGTGAATGCAACCGCCCCGGCGTCAAGCAGGAACCCGATCTCGGTCATCTCGCGCCCCATCCGCCCTTTGGTCAGGGCAGCCATCGGCAAGACGCGCACAGCAGAATCGATCGCGGCGCGGCGGGCGACGAATTCAAGGATTTCGGGGCTGTCGATCGCCGGAGTCGTATCGGGCCGGGTGACGATGGTGGTTACACCGCCCGCTGCGGCGGCCCGCCCGGCAGAACGAAACGATTCCTTGTGCCGCTCGCCCGGTTCGCAGACCTTGACCCCGATGTCGACGATGCCGGGGGCCAGGCACATGCCCTGACAGTCGATCACCGTCGCCGCCTTGGCGTCGGGTCGGGCATCGGTCCAGACCTCGGCGATCCGGTCGCCCTTGATCAGCAAGGCGCCAAGGCTGTCAGTCAGGCCGACCGGGTCGATCAGGCGGGCGTTGATGAACAGGATTTCGGTCATCCCCTAGCCTGCAATCCATATCATCAGCAAGACGAGGGCTGCCGCCGCCAGAAGGGCGTAGAGGGCGATACGCCCACCGGTCGCCGCTTCTGAACGCGGCGGCTTTGGGGCGGTCGGCGCGTCAGTGACGGCGGATTCACGTTTCGCGGTTGCTGCATGCAGGGTTTCGGTCGGGGTGGTCGCGCGTTCAGCGCGGTAGGTGGCGACAAGGCGCAGCGGCGCAGACGGTGACAGGGTTGCTGCCTGACCGCCGAACGCATTGGAACTGACGATGGCGACGTGCCCGGTCAGGCCGTCCAGCATGGCGGCGTCGGCTGTGACTTCGGCGTCATCCATGCCGTTGGCATCGCTCAGATAGCGGGCGAAACCGTAGGTTCGGATCGTGTCCAGATCGAAAACCTCGACGAATTCGTGGTCGAGCGTCGTGACACCAAGGGCGTCGCGCAGAGGCCAGGCGGCAGTCGATTCTGCGGTAAAGGCGGCGACCTCCGCAGCTGGCAGGTCGATTGCGAAGACGCGCAGCACGCCGCGTTCGTTGCCGGTCACATGTCGCCAATCGTCCATCACACCATGACCCCTCGATCCGCGCGCCGTTGTCGCAGGTTGCGCGCCAGCAGGTCCATCGCCGCCATCCGCACCGCCACGCCCATTTCGACCTGTTCCTGAATGTGGCTGCGGTTGATGTCGTCGGCCAGCGACCCGTCGATTTCCACGCCCCGGTTCATCGGCCCCGGATGCATGACGATGGCGTCGGGTTTGGCATGTGCCAGTTTGGCCGCGTCCAGCCCGTAACGGTGAAAGTATTCGCGTTCGGACGGGATGAACCCGCCGTCCATCCGTTCCTTTTGCAGGCGCAGCATCATCACCACGTCGACGTCTTTCAGGCCCTTTTCCATGTCGTCGAAGACTTCGCATCCCAAGTCCGCCATGCCTGCAGGCATCAGCGTTGGCGGGGCGATCAGGCGGATCCGGTTTTCCAATTTGCCCAGCAGCAGGATGTTGGACCGCGCAACGCGCGAATGGGCAATATCGCCGCAAATCGCGATGGACAGGCGGTGCAGCCGCCCTTTGGAGCGGCGGATTGTCAGCGCGTCCAGCAGCGCCTGCGTCGGGTGCTCATGCCGCCCGTCGCCGGCATTCAGGACGGCACAGTTGACCTTTTGCGCCAGCAGATCGACCGCGCCCGATTGCGGATGGCGCACCACCAGCAGGTCAGGGCGCATTGCGTTCAGGGTCAGGGCGGTGTCGATCAGCGTCTCGCCCTTTTTGACGCTGCTGGCCTGCATCTGCATGGACATGACATCGGCCCCGAGCCGCTTGCCCGCCAGTTCGAAACTGGCTTGGGTCCGGGTCGAGTTTTCAAAGAACATGTTGATCTGGGTCAGCCCGGCCAGCACATCGCGGGGTGCGGCACCGCGCCGGTTCAGGTCGGCGTAACGGTCGGCAAGGTCCAGCAAGGCGCGGATATCGTCAGGAGTGAGCGGTTCGATCCCAAGCAGATGCGCGGCGCGGAATGTCATAGAGGCCCCTTGGCGGATTTCAGGGGTTATAGGAAGCAGCGGACAGGGCGGCAAGGGTATAGAGGGTCTGCCCTTTGATCTGAAAGCCGACTATCATCTTGGGCATGGATTCTGCGCGATCATACTGGACCACCCGTGCCATGCTGGACTGGCAGGTCGAACTGGGGGCGGACGAGGCGATGCTTGATGTCCCCACCGACCGCTATGGCCTGCCCGACGAGGCACCTGCAATCTTGCGTGCCGTCGCGCCAGCCACGCCAACGTTGCCGGACGAACCCGCTCCGGTCGCGCCCGTTGATCCGGTCGCGGTGGCCAGTGCCGCAGCCGCAGCGGCAACCGACCTTGCATCGCTGGCGGCTTCGCAGGCGGCTTATGACCATTGCGACCTGAAAAAGGGGGCCCGGTCGTCGGTGTTTGCCGATGGCCTGCCTGCCGCCCGCGTCATGGTCATCGGCGAGGCGCCGGGGCGCGAGGAAGACATCGCGGGCCGTCCGTTCGTCGGCCCCGCCGGGCAGTTGCTTGACAGGATGCTGGCCGCCATCGGGTTGGATCGTTCCGCCACCGATCCGACCCATGCTGTGTATATCACCAACATCCTGCCATGGCGGCCGCCATCGAACCGGACGCCAGAGCCATCCGAAATAGCGATGATGCTACCTTTTGTGCTGCGCCATATCGCCCTTGCCGACCCATCAGTCATCGTCTTGATGGGTAATACGCCGTGCCAGGCGTTGCTAGGCCATGTCGGGATAACCCGGATTCGCGGCACATGGACCGAAGTGCTGGGCCGCCCCGCCCTGCCGATGGTTCACCCGGCCTATCTGCTCCGTAGCCCGGCGGCCAAGCGCGAGGCATGGGCGGATCTGCTGGCGCTGCAATCGCGGTTGCGGACGCTGCCATGATCGACTCCATTACCTTGCTGGCCTTTGTCCCGCTTGCTTTGGCCCTGAACCTGACGCCGGGGGCGGATATGATGTTCTGTCTGGCCCAGGGATTGCGCGGTGGACCGCGCCCGGCTTTGGCGGCAGCAGCAGGCGTGTCTGCCGGGGGCATGGTGAACGTGACGCTGGCGGGTCTGGGTCTTGGGGCGCTGATCGCGTCTGTGCCGCATCTGTTCGACGTGATCCGCTGGGTCGGGGTGGCCTATCTGCTGGTTTTGGCCGTCAGGACACTGCGCAACCCGATCAAGGTCACTGATGCGCCGCCGGTGCGGGTTTCCCGCGCCTTCCGCGACGGGTTCATCGTCAACTTATCCAACCCCAAGGTGATCTTTTTCATCCTTGCCTTCATCCCCCAATTCGTCGATCCGGCCCGCCCCGTGCTGCCGCAGTTCCTGATCTTTGGCGCCGTCATCGGCACCGGCGGGATGATCGTCAACGGGTTGGTCGGCAGCTTTGCCGGGGGCTTGGGCCGCGCACTGGCACGCGACCCGCGCATCGACCGCGCCCTGCGCTGGACGACTGCGACGGTGTTCGCGGGCCTTGCCATCAAACTCGCGTTGGAGGCGCGCCGCGCATGAACCGTGATTTCATCCCCGTTCGTATCGCCGTGCTGACGGTCAGCGACAGCCGGCGGATGGCCGATGACAAGTCCGGCGATGTGCTGGTCGCGCGGATTGCCGACGCCGGGCACACCGTCGCCGCCCGCCACATCCTGCCCGACGAACGCGCCCAGATCGCCGACCAGTTGCGCGCATGGTGTGCTGACCCCGACATCGACGTGATCCTGACAACCGGCGGCACCGGGTTGACCGGGCGCGATGTGACCATCGAGGCGCACCGCGATGTCTACGAGAAAGAAATCGACGCCTTTGGCACCGTGTTCACCATCGTCAGCATGGCCAAGATCGGCACGAGTGCCGTGCAAAGCCGCGCCACCGGCGGCGTTGCGGGGGGCACCTATCTGTTTGCCCTGCCCGGCAGTCCGGGGGCCTGCAAGGACGCTTGGGACGAGATTCTGGTCAAACAGCTCGATTACCGCCACGCCCCTTGCAACTTTGTCGAGATTTTTCCGCGTCTGTCCGAACATCAGCGCCGGAAATAGCCACACGCAGCGTTGATACCAAAGAAATGGACCTTTGTGCCGCAGGGTCTAGAATGACCGCAGCTAACCAACCGACTGGACCCCATGCGATTTTTGCGCCGCAGTTTGACCGGAATCTTTCTGCTGTCGCTGACGGTGGCGCTGCTGGCATGGGCCGGGAACACGATCCGTGGCGCGGTGCAGGCTCGGTTAGGGGCCGAAACTCCGGTGCTTGGCCAGCGCGAAAGGGTGATGTCGGTCAACATCGTCACGCCGCCGACGGAAACGATCACACCCGAATTGCAGGTTTTCGGCGAATTGCGCAGCCGCCGCACGCTGGTCCTGCGTGCGCCCGTGGCCGGCACCGTGGCGGAGGCTGACGCGGCTTTTGTCGAGGGCGGACAAGTGAGCGCGGGGCAGGTTCTGGTCCGCCTTGACCCGGTCGAGGCGCAGGCGGCGCTGGACCGGGTGGGTGCAGACCTACAGGACGCCGAGGCCGAACTGCGCGAGGCGCAGGCGGCCCAGGGTCTGGCGCAGGACGAAGTGACCGGGCGCACCGAACAGGCGACCTTGCGTCAGCAGGCCCTGACCCGTGCCCGCGATCTGGCGACCCGTGGCGTCGGGACGGCGGCGGCGGTGGAATCGGCCGAACTCGATGCGTCGTCGGCCAGTGCGGCGGTGCTGTCCAGTCGTCAGGCGCAGGCGCAATCGGCGGCGCGTGCCGATCAGGCGGCGACGCAGTTGTCGCGGGCGCAGATCGCCTTGGCTGAGGCGCAGCGCAATGTCGATGACATGGTCATTACCGCAGCCTTCGACGGCACCCTGTCGGGCGTCACCCTTTCGCTTGGTGGACGGGTCGGGGCCAATGAGCAGATCGCCGAACTTGTGGACCCTGCCGCGCTCGAAGTCGCGTTCCGCCTGTCCACCGCCCAATATGCCCGGTTGCTCGACGGCGCCGGGCAGTTGCGCAAGGCGCCGGTGCGCGTCGCACTCGAGGTGTCTGACGTTGCGCTGATCGCAACCGGGCAGATCGTGCGCGAAAGTGCCGGCGTCGGCGAAGGCCAGACCGGGCGGCAGTTGTTCGCCACGCTCGACACTGCCCCCGGCCTGCGGCCCGGCGATTTCGTCACGGTGCGGATCACCGAACCGGCGCTGGACAACGTCGCACGGCTTCCCGCCACTGCATTGGCCGCCGATCAGACGGTGCTGGTGGTCGGCGATGAGGACCGGCTGGAGGTTGTCCCGATTGTGCTGCTGCGCCGTCAGGACAACGATGTGATCGTGTCGGCCGAGGGGGTCGCGGGGCGCGCCGTGGTCGCCGAACGCTCGCCTCTGATCGGGGCGGGGATAAAGGTCAATCCGATGGACCCGAACGCCGCACCCGAAACTGTTGATACCCCTGTCACCGCGGACCTGGTCCAGCTTGACCCCGAACGCCGGGCCAAACTGATCGCCTTTGTCACTGACGCGCAAATGCCGCCCGAGGCCAAGGCCCGGATACTGTCGCAACTTGAGGAAGACGCCGTTCCCGCCGAAACCATCGCCCGGCTGGAAAGCCGGATGGGGACGTAGGGCGCATGGCGCGGGGCGCGGATATTCTGGAACGCGGCGCGGGCGGCATCGTCGCCTATTTCACCCGGCACGGCACCGCCGCCAATCTGTTGCTTGTGCTGATGCTGGTCGCCGGGATCGTCGCCTTTCCCAAGATGCGCGCCCAGTTCTTTCCCGATGTCGTGGTCGATGACATCAGGGTGTCGGTCGCATGGTCGGGGGCCGGGGCCGAGGATATCGACCGCGCCATCGTGCAGGTGCTGGAACCGTCACTGCTGGCCATCGAGGGGGTGATCGACGCCTCTGCCCGGTCGTCCGAAGGCAGGGCCCAGATCACGCTGGACTTTGAACCCGGTTACGACATGGACCGCGCCGCGAAAGACGTGCAACTGGCCGTCGATTCCGCCCGCAATCTGCCCGCCGACGCCGACGATCCGACGGTCAGGCGGGGTGGCTGGTCGGACCGGGTGACAGACGTGGTGATCACCGGACCGGTGGGCGTCGATCAGCTTGCCCGGTTTGCCGACGAAGTGGTGGCGCGGTTGTTCGACGAAGGCATCACACGCACAACGATCCGCGGCGTCGCAGCACCGTCGACGATTGTCGAAGTCACCTCGCTGGCGCTGATCCGCTACGATGTGACGATGGCCGAGATTGCCGATGCCATCGCCGCCGAGGTCGCCGCGGATCCGGTCGGCGACGTGTCTGGTGCCCAGCGGGTGCGCACCGGAACGCCCAAACGCAGCGCCGAGGAACTGGCCGGCATCGTCCTGCGGTCGAACCCGGACGGGTCTTCGCTGACAATCGGCGACGTGGGCCGGGTGATCGTCGAAGGGGTGGACCGCGATTCGGCCCTGTTCGTGGGCACCGATCCGGCCTTGCAGATCAGGGTTGACCGCAGCGCCCAAGGCGACGCCATCGGGATGCAGGCAACGGTGGAACAGGTCGCGGCGCAGGTGCAGGCGACCTTGCCGCAGGGCGTCACCGTGTCGTTGTTTTCGGCGCGGGCCGAACAGATTTCCAGCCGGTTGAGCATATTGCTGACGAACGGGGCGCAGGGCCTTGCGCTGGTTCTTGGCCTGCTGTTCCTGTTCCTGAATGCCCGCACCGCGCTGTGGGTCGCGATGGGCATCCCGGTGTCGATGCTGGCGGCGATTGCTGTGATGTATGCGGCAGGTCTGACGCTGAACATGATCTCGATATTCGCGCTGATCATCACACTGGGGATCGTCGTGGACGATGCCATCGTCGTCGGTGAACACGCCGATTTTCGGGTCCGCCGCTTGGGCGAACGTGGGGTGCAGGCGGCGGAACGGGCGGCGCTGACGATGTTCAGCCCGGTGTTTTCGGCGACGGTGACGACGGTGATCGCGTTTTTCGGGTTGGTCGCCGTGGGCGGCCGGTTTGGCGATCTGATCGCGGATATCCCGTTTACGGTGATCGCCGTGCTGCTGGCGTCGCTGGTCGAATGTTTCCTGATCCTGCCCAATCACCTGTCCCACGCGCTGGCCCGCGACATGCGCGAAAAATGGTACGATTGGCCCTCGCGGCTGGTGAACCGTGGTCTCGACTGGTTTCGCCGCAGCCTGTTCCGCCCGTTCATCGCGGGTGTGGTCTGGGCCCGCTATCCGGTGTTCGCGCTGGGGTTGGTGGTGCTGGCCTCGCAGGTGGCGGTGTTCATCCGGGGCGACGTGCAATGGCGGTTCTTTTCGTCGCCCGAACAGGGGCAGGTCACCGGTAATTTTGCCATGCTGCCGGGGGCGACTCGCGACGACACCATGGCGATGCTGCGCGAATTGCAGCGGGCGACCGATCAGGTGGCTGCCGATTATACCGACCGCTATGGTGCCAGTCCGCTGTCGATGGTGGTCGCCGAACTGGGCGGCAATTCGGGGCGCGGGCTGTCGGGGGCGGATACCAAGGAAACCTATCAACTGGGGTCGATCACCATCGACCTGATCGACGCCGACCTGCGCCCCTATACGTCGAGCGCTTTCGTCGCCGACTTGCAAGAGGCTGTGCAGCAAACGCCGCTAACCGAAACCGTCAGTTTCCGCAGCTGGGGGTCGGGGCCGGGGGGCAACAGCCTTGAGGTGCAGTTGTTCGGGGCCGATGCGCAGGTGCTGAAGAACGCCGCCGAGGCGCTGAAACTGGCGTTGGCCCCGTTCCCCGAGGTGTCGGGGCTGGAGGATTCGCTGGCCTATGACAAAGAGGAACTGATCCTTGATTTGACCCCGCAAGGGCAGGCGCTGGGCTTCACCATCAACGGGCTGGGGCGGTCGCTGCGCGATACGCTCAGCGGGATCGAGGCGGCGACCTATCCCGATGGAATCCGGTCGGCGACAATCCGCGTCGAACTGCCGCCGGGCGAACTGACGGCGGATTTTCTGGACCGCACGCAGATGCGCGCCCCGTCGGGCGTCTATCTGCCGCTGGCCGATATCGTGACTGTCGACCAGCGCACCGGGTTTTCGACGGTCAGCCGCGAAAACGGCGTCATCCTGATTTCGGTGACGGGCGAATTGTCCGAAGACGACCCCGACCGGGCCGTCGCGGTGAACAAGGCGCTGACCGACAAGATTTTGCCGCAGATCGAAAGCCGGTTCGGCGTTGGCACCGCATTGGCCGGATTGAACGCGCAAGAGGATGAGTTTCTGAGCGACGCCCGCACAGCCCTGATTCTGGTGCTGACCGGCATCTACCTCGTGCTGGCGTGGATATTCGCAAGCTGGACGCGGCCGCTGGTGGTTATGGCGATCATTCCCTTCGGACTGGTTGGGACGATCTGGGGCCATAACCTCTGGGGTATCCCGATGAGCCTGTTCACCGTCGTCGGCCTGCTGGGCATGACCGGGATCATCATCAACGACAGTATCGTGCTGGTGACGACCATCGATCAATACGCCCGTGAAAGGGGCCTGATCCCGGCGATCATCGACGGCACCGCCGACCGGCTGCGTCCGGTGCTGCTGACCACGGCGACGACGGTGCTGGGGCTGGCGCCGTTGCTGTTCGAACCGTCGAGCCAGGCCGAGTTTCTCAAGCCCACCGTGATCACGCTGGTTTACGGATTGTCGTTCGGGATGGTGCTGGTGCTGTTCGTGGTCCCCGCCATGCTGGCGATGCAGATGGACGTGGCGCGACAGGTCATGGCAGCGCGGCGGGCGATGCGGGCGCGCGGCGTGAAGGTGCCTGCGGTGCTGGCGGTTGCGCTGGTTGCGGGGTTGTTCGCGTTGACGTTCGGGCCGTTGCTGGTGATGGGTGCGCCTTGGGCACCGCTGGTGGCGGTGCTGCCGCTGCTGGCAGACGGGTTTGTCCCGGCGATTGCGGTGTTCATGGCTGGCGTGACCGTGGTGCTGCTGGTCATCTATGCGATCACGGCATTGACCTTTGGCCTGCGGCGGGCCTGAAAATTCTCCGAAGGACTTGCGCCCGGCTGTTCGGCCCGGCATCTGGTGGTTCGGGTCGATGATGAATCGATCCGGTTCCGAGGTCCGGATCCAACAGATGTGTTCGTATGGTTTGAGGCCGCCGAGGGTCTGTTCCTGCCGGCAAAGCTGTCGGCCCCCGCGACGTCCGCAACCGCCAGTCCGCCCACGGGTGGTAGAGCTCCCTTGAGCGGCCTCTGCGACGCCCTGGGCGCCTGACGCCGCGTTGCGCGTGACCTTTGAACCGCGCCGCGCCAGACTGCGCCGCAAAAAGGAGCCACCAATGTCCGCCTATCCCTACCTTCTCGCCCCGCTCGACCTTGGGTTCACCACGCTGAAAAACCGCGTGCTGATGGGATCGATGCACACCGGGCTCGAGGAGACAAAGGACTGGAACCGCGTCGCCGAATTCTACGCCGCCCGCGCCCGTGGCGGGGTTGCCCTGATGGTGACGGGCGGCATGGCACCGAACCGTGAAGGCGGGGTGTTTCCGGGTGCGGCGGGATTGTTCGGCGGCGCCGACATCGCCAACCACCGTATTGTCACCGACCGCGTGCATGACGCGGATGGCAAGATTGCCATGCAGATCCTGCACGCCGGGCGCTATGCCTATTCGCCCGAATGCGTCGCCCCCAGCCCGGTGAAATCCCCGATCTCGCCTTTTCCCCCACGTGAATTGGACGCGGAAGGCATCGAAAAGCAGATCGCGGATATCGTCACCGCCGCGACTCGTGCCCGCGATGCCGGCTATGACGGGATCGAGGTCATGGGGTCAGAGGGGTATTTCATCAACCAGTTCCTTGTGACTCACACCAACAAACGCACCGATGATTGGGGCGGGTCATACGAAAACCGGATGCGCCTGCCGGTCGATGTCGTGCGCCGTTGTCGCGCCGCCACGGGGACCGATTTCATCATCATCTATCGCCTGTCGATGATCGACCTGATCCCGAACGGATCCACCTTTGACGAAGTGGTCACGCTGGCCAAAGCGATCGAGGCCGCGGGCGCGACCATCCTGAACACCGGCATCGGCTGGCACGAGGCGCGGGTGCCGACCATCGCGACCTCGGTTCCGCGCCGGGCCTTTACCTGGGTGACGCGCAAACTGATGGGGAGGGTCGGGATTCCGGTTATCACCTCGAACCGGATCAACACGCCGGACGTGGCCGAGGACGTGCTGGCCACCGGCTGCGCCGACATGGTCAGCATGGCCCGCCCGTTTCTGGCCGACCCCGATTTCGTCGCCAAAGCAGCGGCGGGCAGGGCCGCCGAAATCACGCCCTGCATCGCCTGCAATCAGGCCTGCCTTGACCACACATTCAGTGGCAAGCTCGCGTCCTGTCTGGTCAACCCGCGTGCCTGCCATGAAACCGAACTGGTGTTGACCCCGGCGAAGGCGGCAAAATCAATCGCCGTTGTCGGTGCCGGCCCCGCAGGGCTGGCCGCCGCACTGGCCGCCGCCGAGCGCGGCCACAGCGTCACCCTGTTTGACAAGGCCGATGAACTGGGCGGCCAGTTGAACCTGGCCAAACAGGTGCCCGGGAAAGAGGAATTCTGGGGCCTTGTCGACTATTACAAAACCGCCGTGGACAAGGCGGGGATCATTCTACGCCTTGGCACCGCCGCCACACCCGACCTGCTGGCCGGTTTTGACGCAGTCGTCATCGCCACCGGCGTCATTCCCCGCGATCCGTGCATTCCGGGGCAGGACGGCCCCAACGTGGTGTCCTACATCGATGTCTTGCGCGGCACCGTAACGGTTGGCGACAGGGTCGCGATCATCGGCGCAGGCGGCATCGGGTTCGACGTCGCCGCATATCTGGTCACGGCGCAAAGCCCGACAACCGACTTGCCGGAATGGCTGCGCGAATGGGGCGTGACGGACCCGGCCCTGCAGCGCGGCGGGTTGGCAAAGGATGGCCCGCAGCCCGACGCCCCGGCGCGTCAGGTGACGCTGCTCCAGCGCAAGGCGCAGAAGTTGGGCAAGGGGCTGGGCAAGACGACCGGCTGGATCCATCGGGCCTCGTTGCAGATGAAGGATGTGCAGATGATCGGCGGGGTGAATTATGAAAAGATCGACGCCGACGGCCTGCATGTGACGTTTGGCGAAGCCCGCGAAAACCCGACCCTGATCGGCGCCGATACGGTTGTTCTGTGTGCCGGGCAACTGTCGGAGCGCACGCTGGCAGACGCGCTGGGCGCCCGCGCGATCCCCTGCCATGTCATCGGCGGGGCTGATCTGGCCGCCGAACTGGATGCGAAACGGGCGATCGATCAGGGGGTCAGGCTGGCTGCGATTCTGTGATGCGCCGCCGTTTCCCGCCCCGCGACAGTCCACCTATTACCCCTGTATTGTCAGGCCCGCGCCGCAGTCCCGCCTGATTTGAACCCGATACCTGCCGCAACGAAATAATGGTTGCGAAGGATCGGTTATGGATCGCCTCACGGAAATGGAAGCCTTTGCCACGGTGGTGGATCAGGGCGGCTTCACGGACGCGGCCAAGAAGATGGGGATATCAAAATCCGCCGTCTCGAAACACGTGTCCTCCCTCGAGGCACGTCTGGGTGCGCGGTTGCTGAACCGCACCACACGCCGGGTGTCGCCGACCGAGATCGGGCTGGCCTACTATGACCGCGCCCGCCGGGTGCTGAATGACGCGGGCGAAGCGGATGCTCTGGTGACGTCGATGCAAAGCGCGCCGTCCGGCCTGTTGCGGATCAGCGTTGCCACTGATTTCGGCGTCAACCACCTGTCGCCCGTCCTCGGAGATTTCCTGTCGGAATTCCCCGACATCACGGTGAACATGGTCCTCAATAACCGCTACGTCGAACTGATTTCCGAAGGTTTCGACATGGCCGTGCGGATCGGCGAGCTTGAGGACAGCACTCTGCGCGCCCGCAAGCTGACCGAGACGACGAAACGGATGATTGCCGCGCCGTCGTATTTCCAGCAGTACGGACGACCTGAAAAGATCGACGATCTCAACAATCACAAGCTGTTGCATTATTCCAACCAGTCCAATGCGGCGGTCTGGAAACTGACCGCGCCTTCGGGTGAAAAGCGGCAGATTCGCACTGCCGGCTGGTTGACGGTGAACGATGGCCAGTCGTTGTTGAACGCCTGCATCGGCGGGCTTGGCATCGCCTATCTGCCGTCGTTCCTCTATGCCGATGCCAAGGCTCGCGGGCTGGTTGAAGAAGCGATCCCCGACCTGCCCGTCGAAACCCAAGGCATCTATGCGGTCTATCCGCCGGGCCGGTTCACCCAGCCCAAGGTGCGCGCCTTTATCGACTTTCTGGTGCATGAATTTGCCGACAAGGGCCCCGATATCTGGTGATAGCTTCCCCCCTGCCGCCAGGGCTATGCCCCGCCTCGCGCGATCCTTCGGGGTCGCGCTTTTTCGTCGCGCAATACGGAAAACTTGACTGAAACCTGCGTCAGTGTCTGCCTGGCCGTTCATCCCATGGCAATGAAATCAGGTGTTATTTCTCTTGTGGTAAAGGGAATGTGCCGTGTGGCTTGATCGTATTTTTCGGCTGCTTGCGCCGCAGGCGTGGCAGGATACAGCCGCCAAGATCGGGGGCTTTGTGCTGCTGTGCGGTCTGGTCAACGTTGTCTTTTATCGGCTTTTCGACGGGGCATTGCTGCGTAGTTTCTGGGTCTACATCCTCAACGGCGCCATCGTCAGCCTGCCGTTCGTGGTGTTTTTCTATCTTGTCGCCCGCTACCAGACCCGGCTGTTGCGCGAACTGCATCAGATGTCGCGGACCGACGTGCTGACCGGGTTGCCGAACAGACGGTCGTTCATGGCACTGGCGGACCGTGCCAACAAGGCCAGCAAACGCGGCGTCCTGTTCGTGATTGACGCGGATTTCTTCAAATATATCAATGATACCTATGGCCATTCGGTTGGCGATCTCTGCCTGAAAACCATCGCCTACCGACTGCAACGCAACCTGCGGGAAGAAGACATCGTGGGCCGGATCGGTGGCGAGGAATTTGCGATCTTCCTGTCGGGGGCCACCATCGAACAGGCCCGCGTTATTGGGGAAAGGATGTGTCAGGCAATCCCCTACAGCGGTGGACCGGGGCATGAGCATCTGTCGGTGACCCTGTCGGTCGGTGCCACCATTGCGCTCCCGGGCAAATCGCTTGAAGAACTTTTGCGGCAAGCCGATAACGCGCTTTACAAGGCCAAGGAAAGCGGGCGCGCCCGTCTGGTGGTCTGGCAACCCGACATGCGGCTGGCCGGATGACAATTACTCGGTCGAGGTGATGATGACCTCGACCCGCCGGTTCGCCTCGCGCCCGGCCTCGGTCAGGTTGTTGGCGATAGGTGCCAGATACCCCATGCCCTGCGCATCCAGCTGACTGCGGGCGACGCCATAGTCGCGCACAAGCCGTTCCGTGACCGACCCGGCCCGCTGTTTGGACAAGGCAATGTTGCCATCTAGCGACCCGGAACTGTCAGTATGCCCGACCAGCGCCACCTGACGGCCGGGTCGTTCTGCCAGATAATCTGCCAACGCTTGCAGCGACCCGAAGGATCCCGACCCAAGGTCTGACGAGCCGGTATCAAAGGTCAGATCGTTCAATACCGCCCGCCCGATCCCGTCAAGTTGTGCGGCAAGATTTCCGCTGGCGGCGGGGGTCGCGTCGCCGACAGGGGCGGCAACGTCGCCCGTCAGCGCCGGATCGGTCGGGGTCGCCAGCGGCCCGG
>JBBSBK010000029.1:0-33848 GCA_038251315.1 Rhodobacterales bacterium
CAAGCTCACTTGCGTTCCGCAACTTCATCTTCACCGCCTATTCCCGGCGCATCACCGACTTGTTCCGGGTGATCGAGGACATCGCCTTTCAACGGGTCGATATTCGTCTGGCCCAAAAGCTGCTGGAACTTGCACGCGGAACGGATCAGATCAAGGCCACCCATCAACAACTGTCGGTCGAACTTGGCACCGCGCGCGAGGTGATCTCGCGCCAGTTGGGCGAGTTTCAGCGGCGCGGCTGGATCGGGCAATCGCGTGGCGCGGTTGATCTGCTGAACCGGGCAGGGTTGGAAAAACTGGCCGCCCTCGATTCAGGCCATATCCCGACTGCCATCATGCCCGACGCCGCCACAGGAAAAGACCCAGCAAGACGGTGATGCTGCCTGCCGTGACAAGCCCCATCAGATTGCCTGCCAGTTCGGCAAGCCAGACGATGTTGCTGGCGAACAGATAGCCAAGGCCGACATAAATTGTGACCCAGACCGCCTCGCCCGCCCAACCGAAGGCCGCAAAGCGCAGCCGCCCCATGCCCAGGGCCCCCGCCAGCGGGTTAACATAGGGACCAAGCGGGCTGATGGCCCAGCGGGTCAGAAACACCGCCCGCCCGCCCCAGCGGTCGATCAGGCCGCGCGACCTGTTCAGCACCTGCGCCCGCCTTTTCGAACGCCTCAACCGGGCCATCAGCGGCGCGCCGCCGAACCGCCCGAATTCATAGCCAAGCTGATCGCCAAGCACCGCCCCGCCAAAAGCCGCCACCACCACCTGCCATCCCGTCAGGTCGCCGGAGCTCACAAAGGCACCACCCGCCAACATCACAAAGGAACTCGGAACCGGCACGGCCAGGCAGGACAGGAACGTGATGCCCAGAATGATCGCTATGCCATGGCTTGCGACCAGACCGAAGATCAGATCAGTCATCGGCATGTTCCGCGCGCCAGACGGCAATGGCCACCATCAACTCCGAGCGTATCCTTGCCACGTCGCTGTTGCGTGCATCGGCGATGTCAGACACAGTTACCCGATCACCGGGCGAGAGCGAAAGCGCGTCTCCCAGCACTTCGGGCGGGACATGCCAAGACCGCGCGACATAGCGCACTGGCATCCATCCTTCGATGGTCAGATCCCGATTTCCCGGGTCGGACCAATGGACTGCGAAAAAAACCATCCGAACCGCGAAGAACGCGGTCAGGGCAAGCGCGACCGCAAACATCGGCAAAATGATGCGATGCCTGTTCCACAGATGACGCAAGCGCTTTGCCATGGAAATTCTCCTTCGAGAGGTGACCAGCAGGGCAGCAGATCATGCTGATCTGATCGTCTAACCTGTGTAAGGGCGTGGGGCGCATACGCCATCTACCATAATCGCAAGCTGTAATGCCTCAAACCCGCAGGTTCGGTGACTTCGTCACTGAACTGCGAGTCGAAAGGGCCTAGAGAGGGTCATCATTCAACAGGAGATCAGGCTATGAATGCGAATGTGGGAACTATGGACCGGGTGCTGCGGCTTGCAGTCGGCGTGCCGCTAATCGCGCTGGCGTTGTTCAGTCGTGCTGCGATTTTCGACGCTGATGTGTGGAAATACGGTGCGGTTGCCGTTGGCGTGGTGTTGATCGGCACGGCGGCGCTGCGGTTTTGCCCGCTCTATGCGCTGCTCGGCGTCCGGACCTGCCGGACATGATGACGATTGATACCATCTTCACCCCCTGGCAATCGCTTGCCGGGGGGGCGCTGATCGGTCTGGCCTCGGTGCTTCTGATGCTGACGCTGGGGCGGATCATGGGGGCGACTGGCATTCTAGCCGGGGTTCTGACGCCGACCACTCATCCAGACACCGGCTGGCGTCTGGCGGTGCTCGCAGGAATGGTCAGTGGGCCCTTGGCGGTGCTGATACTGACCGGGCAGATGCCTGTCGTACAGGTGCCGGTGACGCTGCCGATGCTGTTGATCGGCGGGTTTCTGGTGGGCATCGGCGTCACCTATGGCTCGGGCTGCACATCGGGGCACGGCGTTTGCGGCATGGCGCGGCTGTCGCGCCGTTCCATAGCGGCGACGGCGACCTTCATGGTTACCACCGGGATCACCGTTTTCCTTGTCCGTCACATTCTGGGGGCCTGAGCCATGCGGTACGTCTCAAGCTATCTGATCGGGCTGATTTTCGGCATCGGCATCTCGATCTCGGGCATGGCCAATCCGGCCAAAGTGCTAAACTTTTTTGATGTTGCGGGCAACTGGGACCCCAGTCTGGCCTTTGTCATGGGTGGCGCGCTGGTCGTGACGTTTTTCGGCTATCGCCTTGTCCTGCGTCGTCCTGTCCCGATGATCGACGCCAAGTTCCACCTGCCCGAAAACCGGCATCTTGACGTCCGGTTGCTGGGCGGTGCGGCGGTGTTCGGCATCGGCTGGGGGATCGCGGGCTTTTGCCCCGGTGGCGCCTTACCCGCCCTTGGAACCGGCCAGTTCGAGGTGCTGGCCTTCGTCGCCGCCCTGATCGCCGGAATCTTTGCCGCCAAGGGTCTGATGGCCCTGACCGGCGCTCGGGCAGCCCGCGTGCTGCGCCGTGAAACCTGACCCTAAAGGAGAAAGTCATGACCGACTATTCGATCAAGATGTCCGTAAAGCCAAAGGTCGAGGCCTTCTTTGACCCCGACACCAACACGATCAGCTATGTGGTCCAGGATCCGGCCTCCAACGCCTGCGCGGTTATCGATTCCGTCATGGACATCGACTATGCCGCCGGCCGCATCACCCATGCCCATGCCGACGCGATGATCGCCTATATCCGCCAGCACGACCTGCAACTGGAATGGATCATCGAGACCCACGTCCACGCCGACCACCTCTCCGCCGCGCCCTATATTCAGGCCGCTCTGGGCGGCAAGATCGGCATTGGCGACCAGATCATGGTGGTGCAGGACACCTTTGGCAAAGTGTTCAACGAAGGCACCGAGTTCCAGCGCGACGGGTCGCAGTTCGACGCGCTGTTCAAGGATGGCGACACCTACAAGGTCGGCACCATGGACGCCGTGGCGATCTATACCCCCGGCCACACGCCTGCCTGCATGGTCCATGTCATGGGCGATGCCGCCTTTGTCGGCGACACGCTGTTCATGCCCGATGGCGGATCGGCCCGCGCCGATTTTCCGGGCGGCGATGCGGCCACGCTGTATGACAGCATCCAGAAGGTGCTGGCCTTGCCGGACGCGATGCGCCTGTTCATGTGCCATGACTACGGCCCGAACGGTCGCGACATCCAGTGGGAAACCACGGTGGCCGACGAAAAGGCCCACAACATCCACGTGGGCCATGGTGCCACGAAAGAGCAGTTCGTGGCCTTTCGCACCGATCGCGATGCGACGCTGGCCATGCCCCGCCTGATCATCCCGTCGCTGCAGGTGAACATGCGCGCGGGCGAGGTGCCCAAAGACAAAGATGGCCGCCCGATGCTGAAAGTACCCGTCAACGGGCTTTGACCCGCGCAGGCATAACCCCGATCAAGGACTACGGAAATGCACAATATCAAACACATCACACCCGATTTCGCGATAAGCCCGCAGATCACGGCGGCCCAGTTGGCGCAACTCAAGGCCGCAGGCTTTACCACCGTGATCTGCAACCGCCCCGATCACGAGGATGCGGGTCAGCCGACCTTTGCCCAGATCAGGGCAGCGGCCGAGGCGGCCGGGCTGAAGGCGCACCATATCCCGATCACCCCCGGTCAGGCGACGCAGAATGATGTCGCGGCCTTTGACACCGCCGTGACATCGGCCACGGGCAAGGTGCTGGCCTATTGCCGGTCGGGCGGGCGGGCGCAAAGCCTGTTTGACGCCACACGGCACTGACACCGCGCCTTTGCCAAACGCCTCCATCCTGACCCGGAAATGACCGCTATCATGACTGCCCCATCACTCGCCCGCTATTTCCCGATCCTGACCTGGGGTCGCCGCTATGACCGCAAGCTGCTGTCGAGCGACCTGACAGCGGCGGTCATTGTGACGATCATGCTGATCCCGCAATCGCTGGCTTATGCGATGCTGGCGGGATTGCCGCCCGAGGCGGGGATCTATGCGTCAATTGCACCGATCCTGCTTTATGCCGTGTTCGGCACCAGCAACGCGCTGGCGGTGGGGCCAGTGGCGGTGGTGTCGCTGATGACGGCGGCGGCCATAGGGCAAGTGGCCGATCAGGGCACGATGGGCTATGCCGCCGCTGCATTGACGCTGGCGGGCCTGTCGGGGGCGATGCTGCTGGCGATGGGGCTGTTGCGGCTGGGGTTCATCGCCAATTTCCTTAGCCATCCGGTAATCGCGGGCTTCATCACCGCCAGCGGCATCCTGATCGCCACTGGGCAGATCAAGCATATCCTTGGGGTCAGGGCGTCTGGCCAAACCCTGCCGGAAATGCTGCTGTCTCTGGGGCAGCATGTGTCCGAGGTGAACCCGATCACGCTGGCATTGGGCGCGGGGGCCATCGGGTTTTTATTCTGGGTGCGCAAAGGCATGAAGGGTACGCTGATGCGCCTGGGCGTGCCTGCGGGGCTGGCGGGTATTCTGGTCAAGACCGGGCCGATTTTAGCGGTTGTGGTGACAACCCTGCTGGTGGCCCGCTTTGATCTGGGGGCTGCCGGGGTTTCCATCGTGGGCGTGGTGCCGCAAAGCCTGCCGCCGCTGACCCTGCCGGACCTGTCGCCCGACCTCATCCGGTCGCTGGCCCTGCCTGCGCTCCTGATCTCGGTCATCGGTTTTGTGGAATCGATCTCGGTCGCACAGACGTTGGCCGCGAAAAAGCGTCAGCGCATCGACCCGGATCAAGAGTTGATCGGCCTTGGTGCGGCCAACATCGGGGCGGCCTTCACGGGGGGCTTTCCGGTAACCGGCGGCTTTTCGAGGTCGGTCGTGAACTATGACGCCGGGGCCGCGACACCGGCGGCCGGGGCCATAACCGCCGTCGGGCTGACCATTGCCGCCGTGGCCTTGACCCCGCTGATCCATGACCTGCCGACCGCGACACTGGCCGCCACGATCATCGTTGCCGTCCTCAGCCTGGTGGATTTCACCATCCTGCACACCGCCTGGACCTATTCCCGCGCCGATTTTGCCGCCGTTGCGGTGACCATTCTGCTCACACTTGGATTGGGGGTCGAGGCGGGGGTAATGGCGGGGGTGTCGCTGTCGATCCTGCTACACCTGTGGCGTTCATCGCGCCCGCATATCGCCGAGGTCGGACTTGTGCCAGGCACCCAGCATTTCCGAAACATCCTGCGGCACAACGTGCAGACCGACCCAGCAATCCTGACCCTGCGAATCGACGAAAGCCTATGGTTCGCCAATGCCGCCTTTCTGGAAAATCACCTGCTGCGCCGTCTGGCCGACGACCACGCGGTGCGCCACGTAATCTTGATGTTCTCGGCGGTGAACGAGGTTGATCTGTCGGCGCTTGAAAGCCTGGAGGCGCTGAACCAGCGCCTGTGCGACAGCGGCGTGACCCTGCATTTCAGCGAAGTGAAGGGCCCGGTGATGGACCGCCTGAAACGGTCGCATCTGCTGGATCAAATGACCGGCCAAGTGTTCCTGTCGCAGTGGGATGCCTGGGGGGCGCTGGCGCCCGATCATCCGGCGGTTCCACACCGTCCGGCCGCTTGATGAAGTCCGCATCTTTTAACCCAGATCAACGCCGACCTCGTCCAAAGCGCGCATATCTTACGCATCGGTTCAGAATCGCTTTGGCATTCCCAGGAGCTAGAAATGAAACAGACTCTTTTATTGACTGGACTTGTCGCTGTCCTGTCTCTCCCCGTTGCCGCTCTCGCAGAAAGTCGGTTCACTGATTTCGAAACCGCCCTACGCGACGCCTACGGCCAGTACCGCGCGGCGTTGTTTCAAAGCAACACGGGCAATTCCGATGGCACAACACAGGCGATGCAGGCCCTTTCCGAAAAATGGGCGACCCTCGAAACAGACTGGAGCACAACCCCACCGCCGCAATATGCCGATGATACGGCCTTTCTTGACACACTGACGACTGTTGGCAAGGTGATCGCCGAAGCATCGCAGGAGGTAGCTGCGGGTGACCTGACGACAGCGCATGTAACTCTCGAGCAAATCCGGGCCGAGGTTGGCGACCTGCACATCCGCAACGGCATTCTGACATTCTCGGACCGGATGAATGCCTATCACGCCAAGATGGAAGATGTGCTGAAACGTGATCTGGCGGCCCTTGGCGATCAGGCGGAAAGGGCGCTGCTGGAAGATGCAGCCGTGTTGGCCTATCTGGCGGAAGATATTGCCGCCCATCCCGCGCCCGAGGCGTCGGACCCGAATTACGCGCCGCTGGTCGATGCATTCCGCCAAAGCGTGGCTGCCGTACAGATGGCGGCGCAGGCAGGTGATCTGGTGGCAGCAAAGACGGCAATCGGGCAGTTGAAGGTGCCCTACGCAAGGCTTTTCGCAAAGTTCGGCTGAATGGTGAAATGCCTCTCCGAGTTGATTCCCGCGTCAGACTAACTGGCACGACGTAGGGTTTCGTATACGTGTAAACCCTCTGGATTGAGTTTTAGCTACCTCGATTGGACGAACCAAACCCATGAGCAGATTATCCCATTCCGAAATCCACATGGTGCATCGCATCGGCTGGCTTCGCGCCGCTGTTCTGGGGGCTAATGACGGGCTTGTCTCGACCGCCAGTCTGGTGGTGGGGGTTGCAGCTGCAGGCTCGGGTCGCCCGGAAATCCTGATTGCGGGCCTTGCCGGGCTGGTGGCAGGCGCGATGTCGATGGCTGCGGGTGAATATGTCTCGGTCAGTTCGCAAACTGACGCCGAACAGGCGGATCTTGCCCGCGAGACGAAAGAGCTTAAAGAGACGCCCGAGTCCGAGCTGGCAGAGCTGACACGCATTTATATCGGGCGCGGGCTCGATGAAAGTCTGGCCCGTCAGGTCGCAGTCCAGCTTACCCAGACGGACGCCCTTGGTGCACACGCGCGCGACGAGCTTGGCATTTCCGAGACGGTGACGGCGCACCCGATCCAGGCCGCGCTCGTATCGGCTGTGACCTTTGCCGCCGGGGCTGTCATCCCGCTGATTATTGCGGTGGTGGCACCCGCCAATCAGATTTCGGTGGTTATCGCGGCGACGACCCTGATCGCGCTTGCCGTGCTGGGCGGTCTTGGTGCCTTTGGCGGCGGCGCCGGCATCATCCGGGGGGCCGTGCGCGTCACGTTCTGGGGCGCACTTGCCATGGCCGCAACCGCGGCTGTCGGGATCGCGTTTGGCGTCATGGCATGATCGCGGGTTCGCCGCGCCCCGCGGACTCTGTAAATTGATCCACACAACAAAAGGTAATCGAAATGACCAAGTCAGAAAACCGAATCGACGCGGTCGGCGGCTATCCAGTCGACCAGATCGGTCTGCACTGGCTGATTGCAGCTTTGGTTATTGCGCAGGCACCGGAATGGTGATCAGGCTGCGGCGGATGATGAAGGCGAGCGGGCGGGTCATTTGGGCCCGCCGGCCCGCTTGACCAGATCGCGCATCAGTTTTTCCGATAGGGTAAAGTGGACGGCGGCAATGGCGGCGGCATCGTCGGCGCGCCGGTCCGTCACGGCGGTGACAAGGTCGCGATGCTGGGTGATAGCGATCTTGCGCACCGCGTTGGTATAGGGTTCGGCGCCAAGGTTCAGGCTGATCCTTGTGCGCAGGTCCATCGAGATGTCCAGCAGGATCGGGTTCTGCGTCGCCGTCGCGATGGCCCGATGCAGCGCCGCATCGGCGCGGCGCGAGGCGTCGTGATCGGGGGCGGCCAGATAGGCGGCAAGGGCGGCGTCGATGGCGACGACGTCGGCGCGGCGATGCCGCAGCGCAGCGGTGCGCGCGATCAGCGGTTCGATCAGCGTGCGGGCGTCGAAAATCTGTTCGAACGCCACCCAGTTGTCGATCAACTGCCGCTGCACATGATCGCGCGACAGCGGCCCCCAGTCGGCGCGCACGAAATAGCCGCCGTTGCGTCCGCGCCGGACCTCAAGATAGCCCTCGGCGGTCAACTGCTTGAGCCCGTCGCGCACCGTGTTGCGCGACACGCCCAGCCGGTCGGCGAGTTCGCGTTCGGTGGGCAGTTGTTCGCCCGGCACGTAAAGGCCAAGCGCGACTGCTGTGACCAGACGATCAACCACAGCATCGGCGATCAGGCGGTTGACGATGGGCGCGCCAAGGTCGGCCTTCACGCGGCTGCGCCGGGGCGAAAGCGCATGAGGATGAACCGCGCCAGCGTGCGGGCGGCGTCGACGATGCTTTGCAGATCGACTGATTCGTCGATGCCGTGCAGGTCGTGGCCAGTGGCCCCGAAACAGATCGCGGGGGTGGCAAATTCGTTCACGTAGATGCGGGCGTCGGTGGTGCTGCCAAGGGTGATCGCCGCTGGTGCATGCCCGTGCACGGCGCGGTGCGCACTGGCCAGATCGCGGGCCAGGGGGCTGTCGTGGTCCAGCAGATAGCCACGGGCGCGCAGCCCGGTCAGCGTTACCTGCGGCTGGGCGGGGAAATCGGGGTCGGCGGCGGCGGCATCCGCGATTACCCGGCGCACCGCGGCTTCGGCCTGTTCGGGAGTCCATGCGCGGGGATAACCAAGGCGGATGCCGAGCCGCGCACTGGTCGGCATGCTCGACGTCCAGTCGCCGGCGTTCAGCCGCCCAAGGTTGACGTTGTAGGGATGCGCGTCGGTCGACATGCTGGGTTCGGGCGTGGTCCGCGCCAGATTTGCGGCCCAGTCGCGCAAGGCGGCGGTGATCCGCATCCCAAGGTCGATGGCATTTGTGCCCTGATGCGCAGATTCCGCGTGGCCCGACCGGGCAATGACAGTCACCTCGATCCAAAGCACGCCGACGCCGCCGATCAGCAGGTCGAGGTTTGTCGGCTCAAGCACTACGACCTCGGGCGCGATGGCCCCTTGCATCGCGGCGACAAGGGCGCCGTTGCCGCTGCATTCCTCTTCGACGACGGCGACAAAGCCGATGCGCTGTTGGGAGAAAAGATCGGGCATGGTGTCGCGCAGCGCCCGCAACGCCAACGTCCCGACGGCAAAGCCGCTTTTCATATCGGCCGCGCCGCGTCCGTACATCCGCCCGTCGCGCATCTGCGGGTCGAACGGTGGCGAGGTCCAGAGTGTAAGAGTTTCGGCGGGCACCACATCCATGTGGCCGTGCAACAGCAGGTGCAGCGGTGCGTCGCCGGGACTGGTGGCCAGCACTTGATAGCGGTCGGTGTCGGTCGGCGCCACACCCGCGCGGGAGTCGCTGACGGGTCCACCGGCGAAGGGCAGGCGGGCCGTGGTCAGGCCAACCGATTCGGCCTCGAGGGCAAAGATGTCGAGGGCGGCGCGTTCGTTTCCGGTCAGACTTTGGACACGCACGAGGTTGGCGAGAAAGGTAAAAGCCGCCTCGGCCCCGGCGTCGATGGCCACGTCCAGATGGTTTGGCACATCCCCTCCCAAAGGTTTAATGTCTGATCCTTATACCAAATATCAGCATTTGTAAACGAAACGGCGGGCGCATGGTTGACGCTGGGTCAGGCACCCTTCCGCCGTCCGTGCGCACCGCTTGACAGTGCTGCGGATTCCCGTCCAGCATCAGCCTTACGAAGTATTTTCACAACAACGCCGGACTGCCCAAAATCCGTCACGCGGGCGTCAATCCGGCAGGGTATCGAAGGGTCGTGACATGGAATCCATCGAAGGCTTTGCCGCGTTTCGTGACTGGAAAACGTGGTATCGGGTCACCGGCGATCTGGCGGCGGGCAAGACGCCGCTGGTGATCCTACATGGCGGGCCGGGTTGCACGCACGATTATGTCGACAGCTTTGCCGATCTGGCGGCGACGGGGCGGGCGGTGATCCATTACGACCAGATCGGCAACGGCAAATCGACGCATCTGCGCGACGCCGAACCGGGGTTCTGGACTGTCGATCTGTTTCTGGCCGAACTCGACAACCTGCTGGCGCATCTGGGGATTGCCGACGATTACGCGGTGCTAGGCCAATCCTGGGGCGGGATGCTGGGGGCGGAACATGGCGTGCGGCGGCCAAAGGGGCTGCGCGCACTGGTGATCGCGGATTCGCCGGCCTCGATGGCGCTTTGGCTGGCCGAGGCGAACCGCCTGCGTGCAGAATTGCCGCCCGAGGTGCAGGCGGAGCTGCTGAAATACGAAGCCGCCGACGATACCGACGACCCCGCCTATCAAAAGGCGGTGGATGTCTTTAACGCCCGCCACGTCTGTCGGGTGGTGCCGAACCCGCCCGAAGTGCAGCGCACCTTCGATGCGATTGCCGACGATCCGACCGTCTATCACACGATGAACGGGCCCAGCGAATTTCACGTCATAGGCACCCTCAAGCACTGGAGCATCATCGACCGGCTGGACCGGATCGACGTGCCCACGCTGCTGATCTCGGGTGGCCACGACGAGGCGACCGAGGCTTGCGTGCAGCCCTTTGCCGACCGCATCCCGGACGTGCGCTGGCGGATTTTCGACGAGTCGAGCCACATGCCGCATGTCGAGGAGCGGGCGGACTGCATGCAGGTCGTGGGCGACTTTCTTGACAGCACCGAAGATTAACCGACCAACCTAAGGGGATGAAACGATGACCAAATGGACCAGACGCGCGAGTTTGACCGGGGCGGCGGCGCTGCTTTCGGCAACGGCGATCAGTGCCAGCGCCCAAAGCCGGGACGAGATGATGGCGGCACATCGCGGCGGTGAAATCCGCCTTGTCGCGGCAGCGGCGGGCGGCACCATCGACCCGCACATCAACTATACGCTGCAATACTGGCAGCTTTTCTATTTCCTCTACGACGGTCTTGTGACCTTCAAGCGGGTCGGGGGCGCCGGCGCGGGTGAGGTCGTTCCCGATCTGGCCGAAGCCATGCCCGAGGTCAGTGCGGACGGGCTGACCTATACCTTCAAACTGCGCAATGGTCTGAAATTCTCAGACGGGTCCGACGTTGGCGTCGATGACGTGGTGGCGTCGTTCCAGCGCATCTTCAAGGTGTCCGGGCCGACGGCAGGCACGTTCTACAACGGCATCGTCGGGGCCGAGGCCTGCATTACGTCGCCCGCCGACTGCACGCTCGATGGCGGCATTTCGGGCGATCGGTCGACGAACACGGTCACGATCACGCTGACCGCGCCCGACCCGGAATTCTTGTTCAAGATCGCGGTGCCGCATGCGTCGGTGCTGCCCGCCGACGCGCCGTTGCAGGATGCTGGCGTCACGCCGATCCCCGGCACCGGGCCGTATATGTTCGAAAGCTACAATCCGAACGAAAGCCTGATGATGGTGCGCAACCCCAACTTTACCGAATGGAGCGTCGATGCGCAGCCTGACGGTTACGCCGATTCCATCGTCTTTGATTTCGGCCTGACCGCCGAGGCGCAGGTGACGGCGGTGCAGAACGGGCAGGCCGACTGGATGTTCGATCAGCCGCCGACTGACCGGCTGTCCGAGATCGGCACGCAGAACGCCGAGCAGGTTCACGTCAACACGCTGACCGCGTTCTGGTATGCGCCGCTGAACGTCAATCTGCCGCCCTTCGATGATGTGCGGGTGCGTCAGGCGGTCAACTACGCCGTGGACCGCGACGCGCTGGTCGGAATCTTTGGCGGTCCGGTGTTGGCGCAGCCGGTCTGCACCATCCTGCCGCCGGAATTTCCGGGCCACGCGGATCACTGCGACTATACCCTGAACCCCGGCACGGAATGGTCTGCGCCAGATATGGACAAGGCGCTGGCGCTGGTCGCTGAGTCCGGCACCGCCGGGCAGAAGGTGACGATTGTGGTCGACGACACCAGCGTCATGCGCGACGTCGGCACATACCTGCAATCCCTGCTGACCGATCTTGGCTATGACGCCTCGGTCAACTCGATCTCGGGGAACATCCAGTTCACCTATATCCAGAACACCAACAATCAGGTGCAGATGAGTGTGTCGCAGTGGTATCAGGATTACCCTGCAGCCTCGAACTTTCTCAACGTGCTATTAAGCTGTGCGTCGTTCCACCCTGGATCCGATGCATCGGTCAATATCTCGGGCTACTGTAACCCCGATATCGATGCACGGATGCAGGCGGCGATGCAACTGGCAACAACGGACCCAGACGCCGCCAACGCCGACTGGGCCAAGATCGACCAGGATATGATGGCGGATGCCCCAATGGTGCCGCTGTTTACGCCCAAGCACGTCGATTTCGTGTCGGCGCGGCTGGGGAATTTCCTGTTCTCGCCACAGCATCAATGGCTGATGTCGCAGTCTTGGGTGCAGTAGTGCGGGTGCCTGCGCGGGTTGGGCGGCGCAGGCGATGAGCCTGCCCGCCGACAGCAACCAGGCCGCCGCCAGCCCCGTCGCCGCGCGGCATCTGGCGGCGGTGTCAGCGCGCGGACCCTGGGCGTTGGCCTTTCGGCGGCTGCGGCGCAACCGCTCTGCCGTGGCGTCAGTCGTCGTGCTGCTGATCGTGGTCCTGCTGACGCTGCTGGCCCCGGTCTATGCGGATTATCTGGGCGTCGATCCGTTCCGGTCGAACCTGCGCGGCCAGATCGAAATCGGCGGCGAGGCGGTCGCGGTCATGCAGCAATCCACCACCGGTCTGGGGCTTGGCGTCACCCCCATTGGACCGACGTGGAACCCGGCCGGCTACATGCTCGGTGCCGACAATCAGGGGCGCGACGTGGCGGCGCGGCTGCTGTACGGCGGGCGCAATTCGCTGCTGATCGCCGGAGCGGCGACGGCAATCTGCCTTGTGCTGGCGACCCTTGTCGGCATCGTCGCGGGGTTTCTGGGCGGCGTCGTGGATATGGTGCTCAGCCGGATCCTCGACGTGCTTTGGGCGTTTCCAGTTTACCTGCTGGCCATCTCGCTGTCTATCGTGCTGCTGACCAGCACCATCGACCTTGGGATTGTCACGATCACCGCAGGCAGTCTTGCGCTGCCGATCTTTATCATAGGGATCATCTACGTGCCTTACGTCGCCCGCCCCGTGCGGGCCCGCGTCCTGACGCTGCGCCAAAGCGAATTCGTGCTGGCCGCAGTGGGTCTCGGCCTGCCGACGCAGCGCATCCTGCGGCACGACATCCTGCCCAACCTGATGCCGACGATCATCGTTTTCGTGCCGATCCTGCTAGCGCTGGCGATCGTCACCGAATCGGCGCTGTCTTATCTGTCGATCGGGGTGCAGCCGCCCGATGCAAGCTGGGGAACGATCATTCAGGACGGGCAGTCGCTGCTGTATTCCCGCCCCGCCGTGGCACTGGCCCCCGGCATCGCCATTGTCATAACCGTGCTGGCGCTGAACGTGCTGGGTGACGCGGTGCGCGATGCGCTGGACCCGCGCGGGCAGGTGCGCTGATGCTGGCGACGGTGCTGGCGCGGCTGGCGCAGATGATATTTGTGATGTTCGGCATTTCGGTGCTGGTCTTCCTGATCTTCTTTGCCACGCCGGGATCGGACCCGGCGGCGCGGATCGCCGGGCGCAACGCCGCGCCGGAAACCGTGGAACAAATTCGCCGCGAATTCGGGTTCGACCGGTCGCTGCCGGTGCAATACGCCGTGATGATGAAGCGGCTGTTCGTGACCCGCGACCTCACGTCGTTCGTCAATCGCGGGCAAAAGGTGATCCCGCAGGTACTTGACGCCGTCCCCGCGACGCTGTCGCTGGTGGCGGGGGCGGCGGTGCTGTGGGTCATAGGGTCGCTGTTCGTCGGCGTCGTGGCGGCGGCGATGCGCGATACCGTTGTCGACCGGGGCCTGATGATCCTGTCATTGATCGGGATTTCCATGCCGGTGTTCTGGCTGGGCGAGGTGATGAACCTGCTGAGCCAAAGCCGGTTTCACGACACCTGGCTGTTTTCCTGGGTGCCTGGCCTTGGTTATGTGCCGCTTAGCGAAAGTGTCGGCGGCTGGTTCAAGGCGCTGGTGATCCCCTGGATCACGCTTGCGGTCCTTTATATCGGCATCTACGGGCGCATCCTGCGGGCCAACCTGATCGAGGCCTATTCCGAAGATTACATCCGGACCGCCCGCGCCAAGGGTCTGTCGCCCACCCGCATCATGCTGCGTCACGCGCTCCGCACCTCGCTTTTGCCGTTCGTGACGATGTTCGGCCTTGATTTTGGCGCGCTGGTCGGTGGTGCGGCGCTGCTGACCGAGGTGGTGTTCGGGTTGAACGGTGTCGGACGGCTGACATTTCATGCGTTGCAGAACCTCGACCTGCCGGTGATCCTTGCCACAGTGATCTATGCGTCGTTCTTTGTTGTCGCCGCAAATGCGGTGGTCGATATGCTGTATGCCGTAATCGACCCACGGGTGCGCAAATGACGCTGCTTGACGTCAACGATCTGCGCGTCAGCTTTGCCTCGGAACGCGGGCCGCTTACCGTGGTGCATGACGTGTCGTTCACCGTCGGCACCGGCGAGGTGCTGGGAATCGTCGGCGAAAGCGGGTCGGGCAAGACGGTGTCGCTGCTGTCGGTGCTGGGGCTGTTGGACAAGCGGGTGACGACGGTGACCGGGCAGGTGTCGTTCCGGGACCAGTCGCTGCTGGACCTGCCCGACCGCGAAATGCGCAAGATCCGGGGCCGCGACATCGCGCTGATTTCGCAGGATCCGATGACGGCGCTGACCCCGGTGCATACGATCGGCGCCCAGATCGCCGAACAGATCCGGGCGCATGAGGATGTGAGCCGCAAGGCCGTCCGCGCCCGCGCGGTGGAATTGTTGCGCGATGTGCGGATTCCCGCGCCCGAACAGGCGCTGGACCGTTTCCCGCACGAGTTGTCAGGCGGGATGCGCCAGCGCGTCGCCATCGCCATGGCGCTGTCGTGCAACCCCGCACTGGTGGTTGCGGACGAACCGACGACGGCGCTGGATACCACGGTGCAGGCGCAGGTACTGGACCTGCTGCGGGCGCTGCGGCAAAGCCACGGATCGTCGGTCGTGCTGATCACGCACGACATGGGCGTGGTGGCGGAAATGGCCGACCGGGTGGCGGTCATGTATGCGGGCCGGGTGGTCGAGACCGGACCGGTCGCGGATGTGTTCAACGATCCGTGGCACCCCTACACTTGGGGGTTGCTCGCGTCGATTCCGCCGCTGACCGGGCCACGGCAGGGGCGGCTTTATTCGATACCGGGGATGCCGCCCGCGCCCGGCACGGCGCTGCCCGGCTGCGCCTATGCCGCGCGATGCCCCTCGGCGATGCCGATCTGCCAGACGCCGCCGCCCGAACAAGGCGACGGCGCACATCGGGCGCTGTGCTTTCTTGACGCCGGTCAGCGGGCAAAGGCGCGGCCAAAGGCGGGGGCGCTGGCATGACCCCGCTGATCGCCGCCCGCAAACTGTCCTGCGACTTTGCGGTCGGGCGTAGCTGGATACCGGGCAGCGGCCAGACCCTGCGCGCCGTCGATGCTATCGACCTCGAGGTGCAGCGCGGCGAAACGCTGGGCCTCGTCGGGGAAAGCGGGTCGGGCAAATCGACGCTGGGACGCTGCATGACGCGGTTGCTCAAGGTCTCGGACGGGCAGGTGATGTTCGACGGACAGGATGTGACCGCGCTGACGGGTCGTGCGTTGCGTCCGTTCCGGCGGCGGGTGCAGATGATCTTTCAGGATCCGTCGTCGTCGCTCAATCCGCAGCGACGGGTGGGCGACATTCTGTCTGAACCGCCAGCGGTTCACGGCATCCGGGCAAGGGCCGACATCCCGACGCGGCTGGCCGAACTGATGGACCTCGTCGGGTTGCCCGCAGAGGCGCTGCGCCGGTTCCCGCACGAATTTTCCGGCGGCCAGCGGCAGCGGATCGGTATCGCCCGTGCGTTGGCGATGGAACCCGACCTGATAATCGCCGACGAACCGGTATCGGCGCTGGACGTGTCGGTGCAGGCGCAGATCGTCAACCTGTTCGCCGACCTGCGCGAACGGCTGTCGCTGACCTATCTCATCATCGCCCACGATCTGGGCGTGGTGCGGCAGGTGTCGGACCGGGTCGCGATCATGTATCTGGGGTCGATCATGGAAACCGGCGCGACCGATCCGGTGTTCGACAGGCCCGCGCATCCCTATACCAAGGCGCTGATTTCGGCAATTCCGGTGCCCGTGATCGACCCTGAGGCGCGACGCAGAAGGATCGTTCTGACCGGCGAAGTGCCCAGCCCGACTAATCCGCCGAAGGGTTGCAAATTCGTGACCCGCTGCCCTATTGCCCAGGATCTGTGCCACGCACAGCGCCCGGTGCTGCGTACCCTCGACGACGGGCGCAACGTCGCCTGCCATTTTCCATTGACGGACACGCCATGACCCCTGACATCACCACGGTTATCTTCAACGCCAGCGTCCTGACGATGGACCCGGACCAGCCCCACGCGAGCGCGGTTGCCATCGCGGACGGGCGCATCGTTGCGGTTGGTGCGACGGACAAGATCGCAGCACTTGCCGGTTCCGCGACCCTGTCGATTGATGCAAAGGGTGCCACGCTGCTGCCCGGTTTCGTCGAAAGCCACTGCCACGTTTTCATGGGCGGCGCCGAACTGGGGCATCTGCAACTTGGCGGTCTCGAAGGGTTCGACGCGGTGCAACAGGCGGTGCGCGCCTTTGCCGCCGCGCATCCTGACCGGGGGATCCTGATGGCACAGGGGGCGAACTACGAATTGTTCGGCCATCCGACGACGCGTCACGACCTCGACCGGCTTTTGCCTGACCGACCGTTTGCGATGACCGCGACGGATCACCACACGATCTGGGCGAACACTGCAGCACTCCAGGCAGCAGATTTGCTGGACGGCCACCACACCCCGCCGGGCAGCGAGGTGGTGATGGGCAAGGACGGCAAAGCTACCGGCGAATTGCGCGAACCGCCCGCATATGAACCGGTCGCCGCCCTGACCGGCGAGGGTCGCGCCACGCTTGGCCTGCGCACCGGCGGCGAGCCGGAGACCGAACCGAGTGACGCCGAACGTGCCGCCGACCGCGCGATGATTACCCGTGCGCTTGACCACCTCGCACGGCACGGCGTCACCACTGCCGTCAACATGGATGGCAATCTTTACACATTGCAGCTTTTGCGCGAATTGCAGGACGACGGGGCGCTGAGTGCGCGGGTCAAGGTGGCCTTTCACTTCAAGCCCTCGATGGACCTCGACGCGCTCGACAAGGCGGCAGCGATGGCCCGCGACTGGCAGGGCGACTGGCTGACATCTGGTTTCGTCAAGATGTTCATGGACGGCGTGATCGACAGCGGCACGGCGGTTATGCTGCACGACTACCCCGATCAGCCCGACTGGCGTGGCGACCCGCTATTCGCCCCCGGCCGTTTCGCCGCCATCGCCACCGAAGCGGACCGGCGTGGCCTGCAGATCGCCGTTCACGCCATCGGCGACGGTGCAGTGCAAAGCGTGATCGACGGCTACGCAGCGGCGCAAAAGGCGAACGGCGTGCGCGACAGCCGCCACCGGATCGAACATATCGAACTGATTGACCCCGCCGACGTGCCGCGTCTGGGGGCGCTTGGCATCGTCGCCTCGGTTCAGCCGCCACACCCCCCGGGGGCGATGGATTTTCCGCTGGAGCCGACGATCCACAAGATCGGCCGCAACCGCTGGCCCGATGCCTACCGCTGGCGGACTCTGGTTGAGGAAGGTGCGGCCATCGCCTTTGGATCGGATTGGCCGGTGGCCGATATTTCGCCGCTGCGTGGCATCAAGGCGGCGCTGACCCGGAAACGCTGGGATGACACGCTGCAGGACGAAAGGCTCGATTTGGCGGACACACTCGCTGCCTATACGCGCGGCGGTGCCTACGCGGCGCATGTCGACACCGACCGGGGCATGTTGAAAGCGGGATTTCTGGCCGATCTGGTGCTTTTGTCGGGTGACGTCGAAAAGGTCGCGCCCGATGCCGTCGACACGCTTGACGTCGCGATGACGATTTGCGGCGGCAAGGTTGTCTATGAACGGGGCGCTGCCATCGGCGGGCAAACGGTGGGTCCGAACCACGGCGGACGCTGACAGCGGTCTGGCACCGGCGCGGTTTAAGCAGCAGGTAATGGTCCGCGACCCTCACACCGACAGGTCGTCTTGCACGTCGATGTCGCGAAACAGTTCCGGATCGAGTGGGACAAGCGAGTCTGGCGGCAGTTCCCGCAGCAAGGACTGCGCCCTTGATCGCCGGTCGAGGCGACAACTGCCGCAAAATAGGCCCGCGGAAATCCGGCAGGTGGTATCGTGCGGTTTCCGTCAGTGACCGCTGCCAGGCGGACGGAGCTGCCGGGCGGACGGAGCTGACGCGCGCGGCGACGGCGCGCAGGTGGTCGGACGAGATGAACGGCATATCGGCCAGCGTCACGACAGCGGCATCTGCACCAATCGCTTCGGCGGCCCGGACGCCCGCGCGCAGGCTGGCGGACAGGTCTTGCGGTTCCGGCGCGGGCCGACACCGCCAGCGTGCCCGCGTCGCGGGCCGAAGGGATCATCCGGATGGGACCGTGCAGACGGGCACGGTCTGGCGCTGACACTCCCATCGCGGCGAGGGCCAGCACAACCTTGCGTCGCGGGCCCGCTGGCTGCCCTGCGCCCCGATGTAAAAGGCGGGCGTGGCCAGTGCGCCCTGCAGCACCGGGGGTTCCCAGTCGTGATCTTGAAAGAACAGCAGCACGGCCGTGCGGTCATTGACCGCAAGGTCGTTGGGGAATGTCTGGCCGGTCAGCTGTTGCGTCGGGCTGCCTGCCGCCGCCCCACGTCCAGTGTTTGAGTGTCTGGCGAGAGCAGCAGGTTCGGATATCCCGCGGCTTGGACGACGGCGGCAAAAGTGGTTGCCTCGGGCGCTTTTCCAACGATCAGGAACCGGATGTCGGGCGCAAAGCGGATCGCCAGATGCCCGTCACGTCACCCGGTCGCGCCGGTGTCAGAGATCGCCATCGCGCCGCTTTGCAGATCGATCCCTAGGGTGCAAGGCCACCGCGCCTGACGGTTTACCGCAACGCCCGCCAGCGCGGTAATGTCCGGTCGTGGCAGGAGCAGGATGTCGAGCCCGCCACCGCAGAGCAGCTGGATGTCGGCAAACGGCGACCCGCGCCCATAGCGCAGCATCACCGGCAGGCCGGCCGCGAGCGCCTGTAACGCATGCACGGCGATGCTTTTTCCACGGCGCTTCGTAGGATCTGGTTGCCGCTTTTCGGAGTGCGGAGGGTCAGCAAACGATCCGGGGGATCGTTTTCCCGACGAACGGTTTTCAGTTTGGAGAACGCCATCTCGATCGGGTTCAGGTCTGGCGAGTAGGGCGGCAGGAAGATCAGGTCGTTGCCTTGGGCGCGTAGGAGCGCGAGGGCGGGGCCGGACTTGTGGGACGACAGGTTGTCGGCCACAACGATCTGACCGGGCCTGAGGGCCGGGGCGAGCTGGTGCGTAACGTAAGCCTCGAAGCTGGCGCGGTTCATCGGACCGTCAAGGACCCATGGCGCGATCAGGCCGTCCTGGGCAAGGCCCGCGACGAAGGTCTGGGTGTGCCAGTGGGCAAAGGGGGCATGATCGATCAGGCGCGTGCCGACGGGGGACCAGCCGATGGTCTTGACAAGGTTGGTCTTCAGGCTGGTTTCGTCGATGAAGACCAACCTTTCCAGCATGTTGGCCAAATCAGGCTGGAAGGTTTCGACCCAGACCTTTTTTGCCGCCCAGATGATCACGATCAGGATGGCGGAGGCGACGGGGGAAACGGACCGTGCGGCGCTGAAGACCGAATTTTTCAGCGATAACTACCTGATCCGGCGCCCCCCTCTAGACTGCGCTCGAAGCGCATCCCGAAGGTCCGCCGGTCCTGGTGATCGACGAGGTAGACCGCACCGACGCGCCGTTCGAGGCGTTCCTGCTGGAATTCCTGCCGGATTTTCTTGCGGCGACCATCCCGCCGATCGTCGTGCTGACCTTGAACCGGACGTGCGAGGTGCATGACGCGCTGAAACGGCGATGTCTGTATCACTGGATCGATTACCCGGATTTTGGTCGCGAACTGGCGATCCTGCGCACGCGCGTGCCGCAGGCGTCGGCGCAACTGTCGGCGCAGATCGTCACAATCGTTCAGCGCGAGCGCGGGCAGGACCTGCTCAAGGCACCCGGTGTCGCCGAAAGCATCGACTGGGCGCGTTGCCTTGTCGCGCTTGACGCCGTGGCGCTGTCGCTCGATCTTGTGGCAGCCACCATGGGCGCGTTGCTGAAATATCAGGACGACATCGGCCGCATTGCCGGCGCTGAAACCACCCGCCTTCTGGACGCGGCGAAAGTGGCGCGGGCGCGGGCATCGTGATTGGCGCGCGAGATCCGGCGGCAACACGCCGGACGCGATCGTCGCCGATGCACGGCAAAGCTGGGCGATAACCGACACGATCCGGCACATGGATTTCGAGCAGATGAGCGCCGCCGAACTTGCCGAGGCGGCGCGCTCTTTGCGCGATTTCACCCTGCTTGTGCCGCCGCAGATCACCCGGCGTGCGCCGCACTTCCGGCCCCCGGATCTGGTGGCGATCTGTGACATCTTGGGGTCGATATCGACCTATACGCGACATAAGCGATGGCATCGGCGCGCGCGTCAAGCGCAAGGAGGATCGGCGGTTTACCACCGGCCGCGGCAAATACGCCGACGACATGCGGATGGAAAATCAGGCCTACGCCGCGTTCGTGCGTTGCCCGGTCGCCCACGCCCGGATCAACGGCGTGGATGCCAGCGCGGCACTGGCGATGGCGGGCGTGATCGCCGTCCATACCGGGCCGGAGCTCAAGGCGGACGGGATCGGCGATCTGATCGCAGGCTGGGCGATCACGTCCAAGGACGGCACCCCGATGAAGGCCGGCGCGTGGAGCCCGCTGGTCACCGAAATCTGTCGCTATGTCGGCGACGCCATCGCCATCCTCGTCGCCGAAACCAAAGCACTGGCCCGGCAGGCAGCCGAGGCGGTGGTGCTGGACTACGAAGAACTGCCCGCCACGGTCTTTGCCGACAAGGCGCTGGCGAAGGGTGCCGCAGAACTGCATGCCAACGTTCCCGGCAACCTGATCGACACATGGGAAATCGGCGACGAGGCAGCCACCAAGGCCGGACTGGACGCAGCATACCATTTCACCGAAATGGACATCGTCAACAACCGCCTGTCGCCCAACACGATGTAACCGCGCGCCGCGATCACCGTCTATGATCCGGCCGAGGAACATTAAACCCTCCACATCATGTCGCAGAATCCACACGTCGCGCGGCTGGTGCTGAGTGCCTTTTACAACGTCGCCTCGGAACACAAGCTGCGGGTGATCGCGCCCGACGTCGGCGGCGGTTTCGGGTCGAAGATCTACATCTACCCCGAAGAAATCGCCTTCCTTTGGGCGGCGATGAAAACCTCGCTGTTTTCAACCGTCACGCCGACCTACCTTTAAGGCACGCTTTGGTTCGGCCAATACGACGTGGTCGCGTTCTATGGCACCGTCCGGGCGGTCCATACCGACACCGTGCCTGTCGACGCCTATCGCGGTGCCGGACTGCCCGAAGCGACCTATAGGGTTGAACGGATGCTGGAAACGGCAGCGCGCGAAATGGGCATGGATCCCGCCGCATTGCGCCGCAAGAACTTCATCCGCGAATTCCCGTATCAGACGCAAGTGATCCTGCAATATGACAGCGGCGATTACGTCGAAATCCTCGACAAGGCCGAAGCCGCCGCCGATGTGAAGGGGTTCGCCGGACGCAAGTCCGAAGCCGCGAAACGTGGCAAGCTGCGAGGCATTGGCTATTCGACCTCCGGCGCGCTGATCTGCGAAGTCGAGGTCGATCCCGATACCGGCGAAACCGAGATTGTCCAGTTCACCGCCGCCGACGATTTCGGTACCATCATCGACCCGATGATCGTCGCAGGTCAGGTGCATGGCGGCGTCGCCCAGGGGATCGGCAGGCGTTGCACGAACAGGTCGTCTATGACGACGACGGTCAGCTTTTGACCGGATCGTACATGGATTACTGAATGCCCCGCGCCGAAGACCTGCCGTTCTTCACGTTGGAACACGGCAATACGCCATCGCCAAACGACCCGCTGGGCGTCAAGGGGTGTGGCGAGGCGGGGGCGATCGGTGCGCCACCGGCGGTGATCAACGCGATCACCGACGCGATCGGCAACAACGACATCCAGATGCCGGCGACGCCGATGAAAGTCTGGAAGGCAATCCAGGCGAGCAAGACGCCGATGGCGGCGGAATAGGGAGGACGGATATGTATCAGACCAAATATCACAAACCCGGTTCGACTGCTGACGCCGTCAAGGTGCTCGGAGCCGCAGAGGATGGCAAGTTTCTGGCCGGTGGCCAGACCCTGCTGCCGACGATGTAGGCGCACATCGCCGCGCCGACCGACCTGATCGACCTGCGCGAGATCAGCGGAATGGACGAAATTTCGGTCGATGGCGGCGCACGCTGCCCGCTGCGCCGGGTCCAGCTTGGCTGGCGTCAGACGGCTGCCTTGTTGACGCCGCCCTTCGTGGCGATCTGCGTCATATGCCGATCACCGTCATAGGTATGGTCCAGCAGCGTCTGAAGCTGTGCCCCGTCCTCGTCCTGACCGATGCGGTTTGCAAAGGCGACAAGGCACCCGTATCCGGCCAGCGCGTAGTGGACCATCCGCTGATACTGGGTGATGATCATGGCGTCGCGCACGTCATCGTCGCCAAAGTCGGCATCCAGCACATGCGCCTGTGCTTCGGCCACCAGCCCTTCCATGCCTTTGCAGTGTTCACCCGTCGGGTTGATGTCGTTTTGGGCGCAAAGCGATTTGAGGGTGTCCAGCCCGTCACTGATGCCTTGAGCGCCGGAAATCAGCGCCTCGCTCAGTTCCTTGTCGTTGGCGGCGCGGCCCAGCTTTGTTGTGGCGTCAAGCGATTGTGCGCAGGCGCTGTGAAGGTCTTGAAGCTGATCGTGATAAACGTCGCGCAATGTGTTCATAGTTTTCGTCATGTAATTTTCCTTTAATCGGTTGCGGAAAGGGTTCACGGCAAAACGCGGCTGGATGGCGCAATGTTCCTTGCTGCGAAGGGATCAAGGAAATTCATCGGGCTGCCAAAGCGGTAAATTAGCGTCTTTCGCCCGTGGTCTGGCTAAGAAACGCGCGTGCAGGCGGTCGCCCCGTCGGCGGTGCCGTCGGGGATTCGCCAGTTCATTTGGGTCGAAACGTCATTCAGCCTTTGCCAGTTGGCCACGGATTTCGCCGTCTGGGTTCGCTTCTGTATGCACGTTGACGTAATAGTTTCCCGCCTTCAGATCGGCGATCTGTTCGTCAGTGATGTCCGCGCTGCCATCCATGATGGCATCAGACATATCGATGACCGGCGGCGCATTTTCGTCTTTGGTTGCCGGGCCGTGGATGTGCGCCGCGGTTGGATCGCCGGTCAGCCCATCGACGGTGACGACCCACGCCACTGTACCGGCATCGGTATCGACCGTGACCTCGGCGGTGCCGGTGGCGGCGCTGTCATTTGGCGGAACTTCCGATGCGGCGGTCAGGTCGGCCGTGTATGTTACCGTTTCGGCGACGGCCGGCAGGGCCAGCATGCTGACGGCGACGACAGCGGCGGCAAAGGTGATGTTGGGTCTGGGCATTATTGAAACTCCTTTGATGGGCTTGGGTGGTCAATTCCAACGGCGCGGACTGCAAGAAGTTCCACACTCCAGGGCGGATCACCGTTCCTTGTCCCCGGAAGGCCTGGCGCGCGGGCTGTGCTGCCTTACGCATGCCGATACAGGCGCACACCCGCGACGGCGACTTCGGCGTGAAATTCCCGACCTACCGCCAGAATACCGACCCGTCTGAGCTGTGCGGGGTCAAAGACCGCGTCCGTCTTGTGCGCGATGACGCTGTGAAACGGGATTTGAAGCGCCTGCCAGTCTTGCGGTGCGGTGAAATCGGTGCGGAAGGATTGCCACGGCCGGGTCAATTGATCGGTGCGCAGACGGATGTCGTACCGCTGGCCGTTGCCGCAGACATCCAGTGCGATGCCGTCCCAATCACCAGCGTCAAACCCGGTCCCGTCGGGCCGCAGGTCAAAGGCGATCTGGACAAAACCACCGTTGTTGTCCAGCGACACGTCGCCGTGCAAAACCGTGGCGTCGCGGCCCCGAAAAACCTGCTTTTGCATGCCGCCGCTGGACACGCCCCCCATGACACCGTCAGCAACGTATTCCCACTTTGGGCCAAGTTCCATCTCTGCCACGCTTCCCCTTGGCCGTCGCTGAATGGCGCTGGCCTTGACGACGACCTTTTGCTTCACTTTATGCGACCCTATCGCGTGCGCCATGCTGCGCATAGTGTCGTGAGAAAACAACATTCTTGTCAGCAAAAAAACTTTTCTGATTGCAGGGGTTCGGACGTTGCGCTAGAAAAATCGTGTTTACGCGGCATGCAAGCCCGGGCTGGCCCAGTATCCGCTAATTGAACTCGCGCATCTGAGCGAAGTGCAGAACCGCACCTATTTCCTCGCGGCACTCCCCAGCTGCATGTACTGGCGATTCCATCGTGACGGTATCAGCAGCAAAAACCGACCGAACCCCACTCGAGCGGTCTGCCCAAACCGGTGTCGGTCAGACCCGAACCAGATTACGACTTGCCGCCAAGACCAGACACTGAGATCAGATTCCGCGCCTGATGCCCGAACCACGGCTCTGCGGGCGCAAAAGGCTTGATTGGCGCGCAAAACAGCCGCAACATGTAGGCGAAGGCGTTCTGCTTGGGGAATGTCGGCTCAATCTTCTCAACATGGAGCACCACATGACACATTTCTCAAAATTCCTGGCTGCGGCCATCGTGACCGGCGCGCTGGGGCTCACTAGCGTCCCCGTGCAGGCCGAAACGCCGCCCGACACGCTCATTCAGGCGTGGCAACTCGACGACATCATCTCTCTCGACCCGGCAGAGGTTTTCGAATTCACTGCCTCCGAGATTCTGGGCAACAGTTATCAGCCTTTGGTCGGCTATGACGTGAACGACGTGTCAGACATCTTCGGCGTGATCGCCGAAAAGTGGGAGGTGTCCGAGGACGGCAAGACATTTACCTTCACCATCAAACCAGACCTGCAGTTCGCGTCCGGCAACCCGATCACCGCCGCCGATCCGGTCTATTCGATCCAACGGGCGGTCAAGCTGGACAAGTCGCCGGCGTTCATTTTGACCCAATTCGGCCTGACCGCCGACAACGTCGACCAGATGGTGCGTCAAACCGGCGACATGACCTTCGAGCTTGAGATGGACAAGGCCTATGCCCCGACCCTTCTGCTTTATTGCCTGACGGCGACAGTGGGCTTCGTCGTTGACAAGGAACTGGTGGTTAGCCACGAAGTCGACGGCGATTTTGGCTATGAATGGCTCAAGACGAACTACGCGGGTTCCGGCCCCTTCACCATCCGCGAATGGCGCGCGAACGACGTTGTGGTGATGGAACGGAACGACAATTTCAGCGGAGACGCCCCGGCGATGGCCCGCGCGATCTATCGCCACATTCCCGAAGGATCGACGCAGCGCCTGCTCTTGGAACAGGGCGACATCGACATCGCCCGCAACCTTGGCGCCGAAGAGATCGTCGCATTGGCGGACAACCCCGACCTCAAGATCGAGGACGGCATCAAGGGGTCGATCTACTACATGGGTCTGAACCAGAAGAGCGAATTCCTGTCCAATCCGTTGGTCGCCGAGGCGATGAAATATCTGGTTGATTACCAGACCATCGCGGACACCATCATGAACGGCAAGGTCAAGGTCCATCAGGCGTTCCTGCCCGAAGGCTTTCTTGGCGCGCTGGACGACAACCCGTATAGCCTTGACGTGGAGAAGGCCAAAGCCCTGCTGGCCGAGGCGGGGTATCCGGACGGGTTCACTGTGACGATGGACACGCGCAACACGCCGGAAATCACCGCGATCGCGGAAGCGATCCAGCAGACGATGGCGCAGGCCGGGATCATGCTGGAACTGATCCCCGGCGACGGCCAGCAGACGCTGACCAAATATCGCGCCCGCAGCCATGACATCTATATTGGCCGTTGGGGCCCTGACTATCAGGATCCGCACACCAACGCCGACACCTTCGCGCGCAACCCCGACAACAGCGACGACGCAGCGTCCAAGCCGCTGGCCTGGCGCAACGCCTGGGATATCCCCGAAATGACGGCAGCGGCTGACGCCGCTGTGCTGGAAAAAGACGCGGGCACCCGGGCCGAGATGTATCTGGCGCTGCAAAGAGAGCATCAGCAGGTGTCGCCCTTTGTCATCATGTTCCAGGAAATCGAGGTTCTGGGCATCCGCAACAACGTGAACGGCTTTATCATCGGGCCATCGTTCAACGATAACTCCTTCCGCAATGTGACCAAAACGGAATGAGCGTTTCGCCGGCCAACGAGGGAGGGCGCTGGCGCGCCCTTCCCATCCTTGGTCTGAAGGCGGGAAAACTGATCGCTACCGTCGCGGTGACCTTTCTGGGCCTTTTGGTTGTGACTTTCCTGATCGGTCGCGTCGTGCCCGTCGATCCGGTGCTGGCTGTTGTTGGCGACCGGGCGTCAAAGTCGACCTACGATGCCGCCTATATTGCTCTTGGGCTTGATAAACCGCTTTATCAGCAATTCTTCATCTATCTGAAACAGGCGCTATCCGGCGATCTGGGCGTATCCGTCCTCACCAAGAAACCGATCATCGAGGATATCGCCCGTGTCTTTCCCGCCACGCTTGAACTTGCGACCGCGGGCATCATCCTTGGCACCCTGTTCGGGGTGCCGCTGGGGGTCTGGGGGGCGGTCAGGCAAGGCAGGCTGCCCGATCAGGTGATCCGCGTCGTGGGCCTTGTGGGATATTCCGCACCGATCTTCTGGCTTGGTCTGCTGGGGCTGCTGGTGTTTTATGCCAAGCTTCAATGGGTCGCGGGGCCGGGGCGTATCGACATTGCCTATGAATATACGGTCACGCAGACCACCGGGCTGCTGTTGATCGACACTGCGATGCAGGGCGAATGGGGTGCCTTCCGCAACGTGCTTGCCCATCTGGCGCTGCCGGCCACACTGCTGGGCTATTTTTCGATGGCCTATATCAGCCGCATGACGCGGTCATTCATGCTGGCCGAACTGGGTCAGGAATATATCATCACGGCCCGCGTCAAAGGCGTGGCCGAATGGCGCATCATCTGGGTTCACGCCCTGCGCAATGCCGCCGTGCCGCTGGTTACCGTGATCGCCCTGTCCTACGCTGGACTGCTGGAAGGGTCCGTGCTGACCGAGACGGTCTTTGCATGGCCCGGCCTTGGCCAATACCTGACCAATAGCCTGCAAAACGCCGACATGAATGCAGTGCTGGGCGGCACGCTGGTCATCGGCATCATCTTCGTGGGGCTGAACCTGTTGTCCGATCTGCTTTACACCGTACTGGACCCGCGCGTCAGGCGACGTTCATGAGCGACGTGTCGACCCGCGACTGGCTGCTCAGCGATCGGCCCGCATCCCGGCGTCAGGCCCGTCTGGGGCAAGCCTATCGCACGTGGTCGCAACTGCGCCGCAACAAATTGGCGATGGTCGGGCTCGGCATTGTCGTGGTGCTCATCGTGATGGCGATTTTCGCCAACGTCATTGCCCCCGACGACCCGATCCGCGGTGGCGACCTGCGGACGATGCGTCTGCTGCCCCCCTCGTGGTCGCACCTGATGGGCACCGACGATCAGGCCCGCGATATCTTCAGCCGGATCGTGCATGGCTCGCGGCTGACCCTTATGGTGGTCGCCATGGTGGCCGTGATCGCCACGCCGATCGGTTTGGCCGTCGGCACCACTGCGGGGTATTTCGGCGGCTGGGTCGATGTGGTCCTGATGCGGACGACCGACATCTTCCTCGCGTTTCCGCGCCTTATCCTGGCGCTGGCCTTTGTCGCTGCTTTGGGGCCGGGGATCGAAAATGCGATCATCGCCATCGCGATCACCAGCTGGCCGCCCTACGCCCGTCTGGCAAGGGCCGAGACGCTGCAGATCCGCGACGCCGATTATATCGCCGCGATCCGCCTGCAAGGCGCAGGGCGGGCGCGGATCATCTGGGGGCATATCGTGCCGCTGTGCCTCAGTTCTGTCATCGTGCGGGTGACACTGGACATGGCAGGGATCATTCTGACCGCCGCCGGCTTGGGTTTTCTCGGCCTTGGGGCGCAGCCGCCGCAGCCCGAATGGGGCGCCATGATCGCCGCAGGCCGTCGCTTCATGATCGACTTCTGGTGGGTCGCCACGATGCCCGGCATCGCGATCTTTGTTGTGTCACTGGGCTTTAACCTGCTGGGCGACGGTCTGCGCGACGTACTGGACCCCAAGGGCGAGACATGACCGACTTGCTGCAGGTCGCGGGCCTGAACGTGTCCTTCCCGTCCCGCGACGGCCCGGTTCGCGTCGTGCGCGATGTCACCTTCAACCTGGGCCGCGAACGGCTGGGCATCGTGGGCGAAAGCGGGTCCGGCAAAAGTCAGACCGGCCGCGCCATCCTTGGCCTGACACCCGGCAGCGGCACGATGACGGCCGACCGCCTGACGTTTGACGGGATCGACCTGCGTCAGGCGTCGGTCAAGACGTGGCGGACTTTGCGGGGTCCGCGCATGAGCATGATCATGCAGGACCCGAAATATTCCCTGAATCCCGTCATGAAGGTCGGCCTTCAGATCGTCGAAGCCTACCGCCGCCGTGGTGACGCCACCCGCGCCGATGGTCGCGACCGGGCTATTGCCATGCTCGAAGCGGTGCAGATCCGTGATCCCGAGCGTGTCTTCAGGGCCTATCCGCACGAACTTTCGGGCGGCATGGGGCAACGGGCGATGATCGCGATGATGCTGATCGCAGAACCCGATCTTTTGATCGCCGACGAGGTGACTTCGGCGCTGGATGTCACGGTTCAACTGGACGTGCTGCGGATCCTTGACGATTTGGTGCGCGACCGCGGTATGGGCCTGATCTTTATCAGCCATGACCTGCGGCTGGTGTCGTCGTTCTGCGACCGGGTGCTGGTCATGTACGCCGGCCGCGTGGTCGAAGAGATCGCCGCCAGCGACCTGCACCACGCGCAACACCCCTATACCCAAGGCCTGCTGAACTGCCTGCCGCAGATAGACGGTGCCCGCGGTCCGCTGCAAACCCTGACTCGCGACACGGCGTGGCTGGCATGAGCGCGCTGATCGAAGTCCGCAATCTGGCCGTGACCTTTGGGTCGGGCAGGAGCCACGTGCAGGCAGTGCGCAATGTGAGCTTTGATGTGGCGCAAGGCCAAAGCTTTGGGCTCGTTGGCGAAAGCGGGTCCGGCAAATCCACCATCCTGCGCGCCATCTGCGGGTTGGCCCCGATCAGTGCGGGCACCGTTCACATCGGCGGCCAGCCTGTCAGGTCGCCCCGCGATCCGGCGTTCTATCGTCAGGTGCAGATGGTGTTTCAGGATCCCTACGGATCGATCCATCCGCGCCATACCATCGACCGCGTGCTGTCAGAGCCACTGGCGATCCACGGATTCAAGGATGCCGAGGCGCGGATCGAAAAGGCGCTGCAGGACGTCGGGCTTGGTCACGGCTTCCGCTTCCGCTATCCGCACCAGCTTTCGGGCGGGCAGCGCCAGCGCGTCGCCATTGCGCGGGCCCTCATTCTCGAACCGCAGATCCTGTTGCTGGACGAACCGACCTCGGCGCTTGACGCCTCCATCCAGGCCGAAGTTCTGAACCTGCTGGATGCCCTGCGCGTCGAAAAAAAGCTGACGTATCTGCTGGTCAGCCACGACCTCGCCGTCGTCGCGCATATGTGCGATCAATTATTGATCATGCAGTACGGCACCAAGGTCGAAGAGTTGACCCGCGACGCCTTGCAACGCCGCGCCGCGACCCAGCGCTATACACAACAACTTCTAGTTGCCAGCGAAGGTTTCAAAGGCCCATGACCGATGCACCGATGATCTTTGACGGTCACAACGATTTCCTGCTTCGCCTGCTGCGTGATCCCGTCCACCGCGAACAGACATGGCTTACCGATACCGGCATGGGCCACATTGACCTGCCCCGGATGACGCGGGGTGGCTTTGGCGGCGGGTTCTTTGCAATCTACATTTCCTCGCCAAAGCAGCCCGTCGACATGGATGATCTGATGGCGCATCCGCCCTACAGCGTCCCGCTGACCGACCTGATCGATCATCGGACGGCCCAGCCGGTCGCGTTGGCCATGGCAGGTCATCTGCAGTGGATGGAGCGGGCCTCAGAGGGAAAATTCCGCATCTGCCACACCGTCGCAGAGCTGCGCGACTGTCAGTCTCGGGGGATCATTTCCGCGATCATGCATCTTGAGGGTGCCGAGCCGATCGCCGAAGACCTCGACGCCCTGTATCTTTTCCACGACATGGGATTGCGGTCGCTGGGCCCGGTCTGGAGCCGGCCCACCGTCTTTGGCCACGGCGTGCCCTTTGCCTTTCCATCATCGCCGGATACCGGCCCGGGCCTTACCGCCGCGGGCAAGGCTCTGGTACGGTTATGCAATGAACTTGGTATCATGCTGGACTTGTCGCACCTGAACGAAGCGGGTTTCAACGACATCGCCGCCTTGTCTGACGCGCCACTGGTCGCCACCCACTCCAACGCCCATGCGGTGACACCCTCGGCCCGCAACCTCACTGACCGGCAGTTGGCCGTGATTCGCGATACCGGGGGCATGGTCGGGCTGAACTTTGCCACGGGATTCCTCAATCCCGATGGGGCCAAAGCCGTCGACCGTGGTTTCGACCCGATGCTGCGCCACCTTGATCACCTCATATCCCATCTCGGCGAGGACCACGTCGGCTTTGGGTCCGACTTCGATGGTACTCAGGTTGCGACCGCCTTGGGCGACGCTGCGGGACTTGGGTCACTCCGACAGGCGCTATCGGTCCACGGCTACGACGACGCGCTGATGGTCAAGCTGTGCCACGCAAACTGGTTCAGTGTACTGGGCCGGACCTGGCAAAACTGATCACGGCTGCCAACCAGCCCCGAAAAGCTGCCGACCTCCGCGACGTCTGACGTCAGCGCCCGTACGCCCAAACAGGATATTTGGATTGGTGGGAATTCTTGGGTCCGCCCACCCATTGTGTGCAATCGTCTGCCCAGAAAGACGAGCCACAAACGGCGCCAATGCCGCGGAGCGGCTCAGTGCGTCCGAAAAATTCGACGTGGTTCGAGCCGGACTGCACAGATCATGACCCGCCATTCGCAAACGCAACTCTCATTCCACAGCGCGGACAAACCACCCATACTCCTCACACTTCACTTGCCTCGACGAACACCCGGACCCGCTCGGCATCCAAACACCGGAAATACACCTGCACGTCGGCGATGTAGGTCTCGAAGTCAGCCCGGATCAGATCCTCGTAGGCCCGCATGTCGTCTAGGGACTGCGGCAGGAAGGGCCGCTCAGGTGGGATGCAGGCGGCGGCCGCAGACCCGGCCGCACCTGCGATCAGGATCATTAGCACAAGGAGTGTGTTGCGCGCACGAGGCATGTGCAGGGCAAAACGCCTTTGTCGTCTTTAAGATTGCAGTCTGTCGGGTATCACCGTTATCGGAGCAAGGCGGGTTTCGTCAAGTCTATTTAATTGTTTTGATATCGTTAATGTTTTTTTGTATCTTCCGTGGTGTTGCGACCTTATGGGACTGATGCTGCATCTCAGCCAGAAGGACCAAAGGGAAGGCCATGATAGAAGAAGCCCCGAATGTGATTACAGAAGACGGATTGCGCGGCCTCCTCACTGAGGGCTACCTTGTCGAGGTGGTCTGCAAAGAAGCGGCCGAGAAACGCCACAACAGCTGGTACGGCACCTGGGTCGTGCGCGCCGTCCATGCGGACGGACGCGACGACAAGATGCTCGTCACCAGCCGCAACTATCTCAAGGTGCGCGAGTTCAAGACCATCGTCGGCCTTGTCAGCTTTCTCGCTGACATGGGCTGCAAGACCGCCAGCCTCCCGCTCCAAGAGGGGGGACGAGAACGTCACGCCGCCCCGGGACGAATCCTCACACCTCCCACCGGCCCGGCTCTGGTCAAGGACGACTGACCGCGCGATTGCGAACCGCCCCGTCTTTACCGGAGGGCAAAACGCACGGAGAGTTGCCCGTTATGGAACAGAATCAGAAGAAGACCTCGAAGCCGTATTCCCCCGAGTTCCGCGAACGTGCGGTGCGGCTGCTTATGGAACACCGCGACGAATATCAGAGCGAAGCTGCGGCGCTGACGGCGACCGCAGTCAAATTGGGTTGTTCGCCGGACAGCCGATCCGTTTTGGGCCCGTCAGGTAAAGTGTGATGGCGGCGAACGGCCAGGGCCTACCAGCGCCGAGAGGGCGCGGAGCGCGCCATTGTCCGCCATTGATGGAGTGGATGGCTCCTGCTCCCGGCGTCGCGATGCGCCATAGTTGGGTTGTCGAAAAGACCCCAAGCAAAGGAGCCATCCATGGAAAAGATTAGCACAATCGGCCTCGACCTGGCCAAGTCTGTTTTTCAGGTGCATGCGGTTGATGAGGCGGGGCGGGTCGTTCTTCGCCGGCAGATCAAGCGTGCTCAGCTTCTCGCGTTCTTCGCCGCTCTGAGCCCCTGCCTGGTCGGTATGGAGGCCTGTTCCGGCGCGCATTTCTGGGCGCGGGAACTGGGCAAGCTCGGGCATGACGCCCGTCTGATGCCACCGTCTGATGCCACCGTCCTTTGTGAAGCCCTATGTCAAGCGCGGCAAGACTGATGCGGCTGATGCCGAGGCCATCTGCGAAGCCGTCACGCGGCCGAACATGCGCGTCACGCCGGAGGCGTGCCTTCGGCACGACGCCGGTGAAGACAGAAGAGCAGCAATCAGTTCTGATGATGCACCGGGCGCGGGATTTTCTGGTGCGACAGCTGACGCAAGTCAGCAATTCCCTGCGGGCCCATCTCGGGGAATTCGGCCTGGTTGTTCCGAAAGGTGTGCAGAACATCGAACGGCTTGTGGCGTTGGCCGAAGCCGTGGGCTTGCCCGCCAATGCCCTCAACTCGGTCCGGCTCTTGGCCGAACAGTTCCGCGATACCAAGGTCAAGATCGAAGATGTTACTGCTGAGATCAGCAGCGCCTCGGACACCGATTCGACCGCGCGCCGCCTGAAGACGATTCCCGGCATCGGCCCGATCACCTCCAGCGTTCTGGCGGCCACTTTGCCGGATGCTTCCGGCTTCGAGACCGCGCGTGATCTTGCGGTGTCGTGCTGTAAGCACGCCTTTGGCGTGACGCTTGGGTTGACACCGAAGCCGCACTCCAGCGGCGGCAAAGATCGGCTGGGCAAGATATCGAAAATGGGCAACCGTTGCATCCGTCGACTTCTCTACCTCGGTGCCATGGGCGTCATTGCTGCGCGCCGCCGCAGGCCAGCAGGGGACGATTGGCTGTGGCAGCTGTTGGAAAGAAAGCCCGTGAAGCTGGTGGCCATCGCCCTGGCGAGCCGCACGGCCCGCACGGTCTGGGCCCTGCTCAGATCGGGTGAGAACTATCAGGCCGCGCGGGCCTGAACAAATAATGGCTGCTCAGCAATGAACGGCCCCCCGAGTTGGTAAGGTGCAGCGTGAGGTGATGGCAAACTGACGGAAAAGGATTTGGCCACCCTGTTCGGACCGAAGCGCATCAAAGCGCGCGCCATTGATTGGGACCAGATCCACGCGGACTTTCATCAGGGCGCGCGGCTATCACGCCGCATCTCAGACGCCGTATACATGGCCGCAGCCGACCAGATGTCAAAGCTGAACAACCCCCTTGCCACGCAGGAGCCATCCATACATGGTTCGAG
>JBBSBK010000030.1:0-33213 GCA_038251315.1 Rhodobacterales bacterium
ATCATCCTTCAGGTCGAGGTACAGATGCCCCGATGCGGGGCGCGACACCCGGCCAACCTCGCCACGCACTCTGACGTGGCCAAACTCACCCTCGATGCTGCGTTTCACCGCACCGGAAATTTCCGAAACCGTAAACTCGGGGGCATTGCCCCCCGGTCCCGGTTTGTCATCCTCGAAAAGGTCCATGTCCGCGCCTTGTGATCCTGCCGGGTGAACCTTAGAACCCATGGCAGCAAAGGCCAAGCGTGGTAGCCATGAACATTCTGATCCTTGGCGGCGGCGGGCGCGAACATGCACTGGCATGGGCAACCCTTCAGAACCCCAAATGCGACCGCCTGATTGTCGCCCCGGGCAACGCCGGGATCGCCAAAATCGCGGAATGCGCCGACATCGACATGATGGATGGCGAAGCGGTCGCGGTTTTCGCCGAAGAAAACGCGGTGGACTTCATCATCGTCGGCCCGGAAGCGCCTTTGGCCGCAGGGGTGACCGATACGCTGCGCGCTGCGGGACTTTCCGTTTTCGGACCATCTAAGGCCGCTGCGCGCCTTGAATCGTCCAAGGCTTTCACAAAAGCGATCTGCGCTGCTGCAGGCGCACCGACCGCGACCTACGCCCGCTTTTGCGACCCGGAACTTGCCAAAAAGTATGTTCGTGAGCAAGGCACCCCGATTGTCATCAAGGCAGACGGGCTGGCAGCGGGCAAGGGTGTGGTCGTTGCGATGACGCTTTCCGAGGCGTTGGCGGCGGTCGACGACATGTTCGACGGCAGTTTCGGCGCTGCGGGGGCCGAGATTGTGATCGAGGAATTCATGGAGGGCGAAGAGGCATCTTTCTTCGTTCTTGTCGACGGCACGACAGTGTTGCCGATCGGCACGGCGCAAGACCACAAGCGGGTCGGCGAAGGCGATACGGGGCCGAATACCGGCGGCATGGGGGCCTATTCGCCAGCCCCTGTGTTGACCGACGCGGTGACACAGGCAGTCTTGGACCAGATCATCACCCCGACGATGGCCGAAATGGCACGTCGGGAGACACCGTTTCAGGGGCTGCTGTTCGCCGGGTTGATGATCCGCGATGGACAGCCCCGGCTGATCGAATACAACGTGCGTTTCGGCGACCCGGAATGCCAGGCGCTGATGCTGCGGCTGGGCGGCCAGGCCTTGGACCTGATGCTGGCCTGCGCGACGGGGCATTTGGCGGACATGCGGGTGAATTGGGCGGATGACCACGCAATCTGCGTGGTGATGGCCACAACGGGGTATCCGGGCGATTATGCCAATGACTCCGTGATCAGCGGCTTGGATGCGTTAGCCGAAAATTCGACGAATATGGTTTTTCATGCCGGGACAGCGCTGCGCGACGGTGTGATGGTTGCGACAGGAGGCCGAGTTCTGGGCGTATCTGCGCGAGGTGCGTCCCTGTCCGCGGCCCGCGATCGTGCATATAAAATGGTCGATAGAATCCAGTGGCCTCAGGGTTTCTGCCGCCGCGATATCGGCTGGCGGGCACTTTAGGCGGCGGACGGGTCAACAATCTTTGCCCCTCCGAAACTAAAAATTCGGGCCGCAAGATGGCTTTCAACCAAGCTTTCGATACGAAAAGCCGCACACAAAGGTGCGGCTTTCCAATTCCTTACACAGGATCGCTCAGGCGGCGCGGCCGACCAGAACCGAATCGATTTCCTTACCGGCAGCTGTCTCGTCGTTCCCCGCTACAGCGGCGAATTCGCGGGTGAGTCGTTCCAAAGCGGCTTCGTAAAGCTGTCGCTCGGAATAGCTCTGCTCGCGCTGATCGTCGGCGCGGTGCAGATCGCGCACCACCTCGGCGATGGCGATCAGGTCGCCCGAATTGATCTTCTGCTCGTATTCCTGGGCGCGGCGCGACCACATGGCCTTTTTCACCTTGGCCTTGCCACGCAGGGTTTTCATCGCATGGGCAACCACGTCCGGGGTGGCCAGTGCCCGCATCCCGACTTCAGTCGCCTTGTGGGTCGGCACCCGTAACGTCATCTTGTCCTTTTCGAACGAGATCACGAACAGCTCTAGCTCGAACCCTGCGACCTCCTGCTTTTCGATCGACACGATCTTGCCCACGCCATGCGCGGGGTATACGACGAACTCGTTGGGGTGAAAGTCATTTTTCTTCGACTTGGTCATGGTGGTCCTTTCCAGCGACCTCGGATCAGGCGACAAAAGCACCGGCGGTGACAAAAGGCCCCCGTCGGTCGCATCGTCCGTCTGTTGGGTCAAGAATTCAGCAGCATCAGATATACGATACCACAAAAACACCCGATTCGCCAGCGCCGCAGCGCGGCACCCGGGAAAACCGTTTTATCGCGTGGATTTAGAGGCTTAAGTTGAACCTGACCCGCGTGCCTAACCGCCGCTGCCCGCAGCCTCGGAAAACAGATCCATCTTGCCGGTCTTGCCATCCATCTCGTCGGCATTTGGCAACGGGTCTTTCCGGGTGATGATGACCGGCCACATTTCCGAATATTTGCGGTTGAATTCGACCCACTTTTCCATGTCCGGTTCGGTATCGGGGCGGATCGCGTCGGCAGGGCATTCGGGTTCGCAGACGCCGCAGTCGATGCATTCGTCGGGGTGGATCACCAACATGTTCTCGCCCTCGTAAAAGCAGTCCACCGGGCAGACTTCGACGCAGTCGGTGTATTTGCAGGCGATGCAGCTGTCGTTGACGATGTAAGTCATGCGCGGTTCCAGAATTTCACGGTTTCTGACCTAGGCCAGACGCAGGCGTCATTCAAGGTCGAAAGCCGCCGCTGCGGCATCGTGCGACGCCCGGTTCTGCCGGTCCTTGCGCGACGGTCGCCCGCCACCGTCATATCCGGGGTTCGCCGCATCCGGTTCAACCGGTGCGGGGGTCAGATCGCCGTAAAGTGTTCGGGCTTCGGGGGCCGGGCCGCGCCGGTCGCCGCAGGCCAGGATCTGCACCACCCGAATCGTGTCTCCCTGCGCAAACGTGAGCACCATGCCGGGGCCGACAGACCGTGCCGGTTTGTTGACATGCGTCCCTTCGACCCGCACCCGCCCGGCAGCGACCTGCGCAGTGGCCATCGTCCGGGTCTTGAAGAACCGCGCCTGCCACAGCCATTTGTCGAGGCGGATCGTGTCGTCGGTCACTTCGGCTTGAACCCCGCGAGGGCGGCGGCAAAGGGATTGTCGGGGTCGATCCGCTTTTCCGGTCGCTGTCGCGGGGCCGGCTCCTGTGGTTGTTCGTGCCGCGGCTTGGCGCCCTTTGCCCTGCCTTTCCCAGCCTCGGTGCGGCGCGGTTTGCCACGATCCTTGCGGGCTGTGGCGGCGACCTCGGCAACGGGAGTGTGCCGTTTGCGCTGCGCCCATCTGAAAATGAAAAAAGTTTCCATTTCCGGCACCAGCGGTTCTGTCACCACATCATCCGGGCCTGCATCGGCGACTGATTCTGGTTCAGTCGCGGGCACCGCTTCGGGCGAGATTTCGGTCGTTGGTGCGGTTTCGGCACCCGCTGCGTCAGCCGCTACCGGCTTGATCTTTTCCCGCTCGCCCTTGTCCGCCTGATACCCCAACCCGGTCATCAGATCGGCGAAGCCGTCCAGCGACAGACCGGTGATCGACAGCATGTCGGAATTCGCCTCGAACCCACCCCGGCTGTCCTTGTCGCGCAGCATGTCGGCAAGGCGTTCCAGCATGTCGATCCGAATCGCACGGGCCCCGGCAGCGCGATACCCCGCCATCGTATAGGTGCCCTCGGGCAGCCCGTCGACGGTCGGCACGGTCACCAGACCGGCAGGCGGCGCCTCGGGAAATTCCTGCAAGCCTTTGGCGATGCTCCACAAGACCAGCCGCAATCGGGTCGGCGCGGGTTTCAGCAGCAGCGGCATGAAGATGGTGAACTGGCCGAACCGGATACCGTGCTTGCGCAATGCGGCGCGCGCGTCCTGTTCCAGTGCCTTGACGTCGTCAGCCACGTCGGCACGCACCAGCACACCGAACCCTTCGACCATGCGATAGGCAAAGCCCTTGGCCGCCCCGGTCAGCGACTCGTCGGCCTGCAACTTCAGCAGCGGTTCGAATCCGGCGGCAATCTTGCGGTCGATGAAGTGCTGCAACCGGCGCTGCACCTTCTGCGCCACCTCCGGCCCGGCTTCTTCATCGACGAAGGCCTGTGCCACGGGTTTCAGCGGGTCGGCGTTGGCGACCAGTTTGCCCAGCGCCTCGGCCCCCCACATCAACCCGCCCTGTTCGGTAAAGTCGATTTCGGTATCGGGCGCGTTGTAAAACCTGTCGGCCCGCAGATGAAAATGCGGCGCCAGTGCCTGCGCCGATGCCTGGCGCAGGGTCCGCGCCTCGTCCGGGCTGCCCGCCTTGTCCATCCGGAACCGGAAACCTTCCAGACGCCCGACGAACTGCCCGTCGACGCTGACCTCACCCTTTTCGTTCACCTCGGCCACAAGGCTCTCCTTTTGCTTGAGCCGGCGGAGCAAAACGCTGGTCCGCCGATCCACAAATCGCATGGTCAGCGCGGCGTGAAGCGCATCTGACAGGCGATCTTCTACAGCGCGGGTTTCGCCGCGCCAATGGGTTTCGTCCCGCAGCCAGCCATTGCGTTGCGCGACATAGGTCCATGTGCGGATATACGCCAATCGCTTGGACAGCGTGTCGATGTCACCCTCAGGGCGGTCGATCTGTGCCACGCGGGCGGCGAACCAGTCGGTCGGAACATGACCGGACTGATGCAGAAAATTGTAGATCTCGGTCAGAAGGGCGGCGTGTTCGGCCTTGCTGATGCCACGAAAATCGGGGATCCGGCAGACATCCCACAGCAGTCTGACCGATGGCCCGTCAGTCGCCCGCACCGCCACTTCTGCATCTGCGGCAAGGGCCTTGAGCGCCGCCAGATCGTCGCTTTCCCGCACCCGCGTCAGCCATGAATCATCAGTTCGTTGCTCGAGTCCCTGCAGCAGCCGCGTTACCGATCCGAACTGCAAGTCACTGTTGCGCCACTGCAATTTCGGCACGGGTCGGAACTTGTGGTCGGTGATGGCAGCGATCACATCGTCATCAGGCTCGTGCGCCTCGCCTGTCACGCCAAAGGTGCCGTCGGTCATATGCCGCCCGGCCCTGCCTGCGATCTGCGCCAGTTCGTCGGGTTGCAGATGACGCATCCGGTGCCCGTCGAATTTGGTCAGCGACGAAAACGCGACATGGCTGATATCAAGGTTCAAGCCCATCCCGATGGCATCCGTCGCCACCAGATAATCGACATCGCCGTTCTGATAGATTTCAACCTGCGCATTGCGCGTGCGGGGCGACAGCGCCCCCATGACGACCGCCGCGCCGCCCTTGGTGCGGCGGAGAAGTTCGGCGATGGCATAGACATTTTCAACCGAAAATCCAACGATTGCTGCCCGCGCAGGCATGCGGCTTATCTTTTTCGAACCTGAATAGGTCAATGTTGAAAAACGCTCACGGCGCATGAATTGCGCCGTGGGGACCAGCGCGGCAATCGCGGGTCGCATCGTGTCGGACCCCAGGAACAGCGTCTCGTGCAGCCCGCGCGCATGCAGCAGGCGGTCAGTGAACACATGGCCGCGCTCGGGATCTGCACACAGCTGGACCTCGTCGACAGCCAGAAAGTCGCAGCCCATGCCAGTCGGCATCGCTTCGACCGTGCAGACCCAATAGCGCACCTGCGGCGGCACGATGCGTTCCTCGCCCGTAATCAGCGCGACGACGGAGGGCCCGCGCAACGCGACGATCCGGTCATACACCTCTCGCGCCAACAGGCGCAGCGGCAATCCGATGATGCCGGTGCGGTGCGCCAGCATGCGTTCGATGGCATAATGCGTCTTGCCGGTATTGGTCGGCCCCAGAACGGTCGTGATCCGCGATGGCGTGGTCATGTGGATCCCCGCGAAGGGCCGACGCGATTACAGCGTCTGGCCTTCCAGCTTCAGTTCAAGACGCTCGACCGCGTCGATAACGTCCTGCGCCGCAGGGTCAAGGACCAGCACCTGACGGTAAACCTCCAGGGCGTCGGTCGGGCGGTTCAGTTCTTCCAGCATGATTCCGAACCCGCGCAGCACGGCGAAATTTCGCGGGTTCAACACCAGCGCCTGCCGTGCATCATCCAGCGCCGGGCCGAATTCATCCAGCAGATAATACGCAGTTGCGCGGCTGGCATAGCCTTCGGCGAAATCCGGCGCATGATCGACCAGCGCGCTGAAATGTTCGAGCGCGGCACCCGGATCGCCGGCATCCAGCGCGTCCTGCCCGCGTTTCAGCAGCAAATCCATCGCGGGCGACCCGCTTTTGCCCCATTCGTCAAGAATCGCCGCTTCGATCTTCTGGTAATTCTCTGCGTCGGCGTCCTGCAACTGTGCCATCAGGTCATCGACCCGCGATTCGTCTGCCGCCAAAGGTAAGGAAAACCCCACCAAGACAAAAAGTGCCGCAACGATATGTTTGAAGAGAGGTGCAAGCGTTGTCATATTCCCAATGTAACGCGTGCTGCGCCGGGCGCCAGTGCCCCCGCTTCACATCACCGAAAGGACAAATGCAGATGAGCGAAGTTGTGAACGAGGCCGTGACGGCCCTGAACGCCAAGATGGACGGAGCCGGATTCGATGGCACCGCCAAGTTCGTGATCACCGGCGAAGGGGCAGTGATGATCGACGCCGGCGGAGCCCATGCGGGCGACACCGACGCCGACGTGACCCTGACCGCCAGCGCCGACACCTTCAAGGCGATCATTGATGGCGACCAAAACCCAACTGCTGCCTTCATGACCGGCAAGTTGTCGGTCGATGGCGACATGGGGATGGCGATGAAGCTGGCCTCGGTTCTGACCTGACGTGATGCTGGACGCGCCCTATTTCGATGCTGTGGCACAGGCCCCCGCCGATGGGGCGTGCCATTGGGTAAAAACCCGCGACGGGCTGCGCATTCGGCTGGGCCACTGGACCAGCAAGGGCGTACGCGCCACCGTCCTGCTGTTTCCGGGGCGCACCGAATACATCGAGAAATATGGCCACGTGGCTGGCGACATGCTCGCCCGCGGCTTTGCCACGGTGACGATCGACTGGCGTGGTCAGGGCATCGCCGACCGGATGAACCCGGATCGGCTGCTGGGTCATGTCTGCAAATTCACGGACTATCAGCATGACGTGGCGGCCATGGTCGACCATGCCCGCGCCCTTGGGCTGCCTGAACCTTTCTACCTGCTGGCCCACTCGATGGGCGGTTGCATCGGACTGCGCGCGCTTTACGAAGGGTTGCCGGTCAAGGCGGCCAGCTTTTCCGCCCCGATGTGGGGGATCAAGATGGCGGCGCACATGCGCCCGACGGCATGGGCACTGTCGTCGCTGGCCCGTGCCGTCGGCCTGTCGGGCCGTTTCGCGCCGGGGCATGACGGCAACACCTACGTGCTGAAAACCACTTTTACAGACAACACGCTGACCAGCGACCCCGAAATGTTCAGCTTGATGCAGACCCAGTTGCGCGACAACCCCGACCTCACGATCGGCGGCCCCTCACTGCGATGGCTGAACGAGGCGCTGCGCGAGATGCGCGGGTTGGCCGCGCGTCCTTCGCCCGACATGCCTTGCGTCACATGGCTCGGGTCCGAGGAAGGCATTGTGGATTCCAGCCGCATCGACGCACGTATGTCGAAATGGCCCAAAGGCAACCTTCACGTGCTGCCGCATGCCCGGCACGAGGTGCTGATGGAAAAACCCGCGATCCGCAACCGCGTCTTTGAAGGCACCGCCGCCCTGTTCGACGCGCACCGCTAAATCGTAATGGCGTGAACGCCCTTTGCGGCCGCTGCCGCCCCAGCCCGCATCCATGTATGTTCAGACGCCAGCACGAACACTGTCACCCCATGCTGCGCCCATTCCGTCGCCTTGGCTGAATCGGGCACCCAGGTGACATAACCCTTGCCCGCCGCCTTGGTGGCTTTGCCGACCGTCGCCAGCACATTCTGCAAGTCGTCCGAGCCCAGTTCGGAATGGCCGTAGGACACCGAAATATCGGCAGGCCCGACGAACAATGCGTCGATCCCGTCGACCGCCGCTATTTCGGCGGCGGCGTCGACACCTTCGGGCTCTTCGATCTGGGCCACAACAATCGTCTGCGCATCCTGCGCCAGCACATCGGCCATGCTGCGGCTGGCGAAACCGGCCCAGCGCGACGATCCGGCAAATCCACGCCCACCCCGTCCGAAATGGGCGGCCTGCGCCACCTCGCGGGCCTTTTGCACGCTGAACACATGCGGCACGACCACACCGACGCCCCCGGCATCGAGGGCCTGTAAAATATCCTGCGGTGTCCCAGCCGCGACCCGCACCAGCACCGGGAAATCGAGCGCCCGCGCGACGGCCAGACACGCATCCATCCGGCCCCGGTCAATGCCGGTATGCTCAAGATCGAGGACGATGAAATCCAGACCCGACTGCGCCAGCACCTCGACCACTGTCACATCCGGGGTTTTCATGAACGTCCCGGCGAGCAGATCACCACCCAATATTCGCGCCTTCAATCCTGCCGTCCGTGTCATAACCGCCCCCCTGTTTGCCGCCAACGCCACCACAGCCCCCGCCAAACCGCAAGCCCACCAGCTTCTTTTGGCCAAAAATATCCCCGCCGGAGGCTCCGCGCTTTCAAACTGCCGCCCCGGCCCTTATCTAAACCCGAACATCTGCAAAGGACGCCCATGCAACGCCCCGTATTCGACTCCAAAACCTCTGGCGGCAAATCGCTGGGCAATCTGCCCGAATGGGATCTGTCCGATCTGTATTCCGGCCCAAACAGCCCCGAAATCAAACGCGACATGGATTGGCTGGAAAGCCATTGCGCCGCATTTGCCGCCGATTATCAGGGCAAACTGGCCGACCTCGATGCCGCCGGACTGCTTGAGGCGGTCAAACGTTACGAACGAATCGACATTGTGGCCGGGCGCATCATGTCCTTCGCGGGCCTGCGCTATTACCAGATGACGACCGACGCGCAGCGGGCCAAATACATGGCCGACACGCAGGACAGGATCACCGCCTACACCACGCCGCTGGTGTTCTACGGGCTGGAATTCAACCGGCTGGACGACGCCCATCTGGCCAAACTGCTGGGCCAAAGTCCCGAGCTCGCACGCTACAAGCCCGTTTTCGACCGGATGCGGGCGATGAAGCCCTATCAACTGTCCGACGAACTGGAAAAGTTCCTGCATGACCAGTCCACCGTGGGGGCTGCTGCATGGAACCGGCTGTTCGACGAAACCATTGCGGCGCTGGAATTCAACGTCGATGGCGACGACCTGAACATCGAAGGCGTGCTGAATCTGTTGACCGAACAGGACCGCGCCACACGCGAGGCGGCGACGCACGAACTGGCCCGCGTCTTCACCGAGAACCTGAAAATCTTCAGCCGGGTCCACAACACCCTGGCCAAGGAAAAGGAAATCGAGGATCGGTGGCGCGGCATGCCCACCCCGCAAACCGGGCGGCACCTGTCCAACCATGTCGAACCCGAAGTGGTCGAGGCGCTGCGCAATGCCGTCGTCGCCGCCTACCCGCGCCTGTCGCACCGTTATTACAGGCTCAAGGCCAAATGGCTGGGGCTGGAGCGGATGCAGGTCTGGGACCGCAACGCGCCCCTGCCGATGGAATCAACCCGCATCGTCGATTGGGTCGAGGCGGAAAAGACGGTGCTGGACGCCTACGCCGCGTTCGACCCGGCGATGGCCGATCTGGCCCGTCCGTTCTTTGACAAGGGCTGGATCGACGCCGCCGTCAAACCCGGCAAGGCGCCCGGTGCATTCGCCCACCCCACCGTGACCACCGTCCACCCCTATGTAATGCTGAACTACCTTGGCAAACCGCGCGACGTGATGACGTTGGCGCACGAGTTGGGCCACGGCGTGCATCAGGTGCTGGCGGCAGGTCAGGGCGAACTGTTGTCATCGACGCCGCTGACACTGGCCGAAACCGCCAGCGTCTTCGGCGAAATGCTGACCTTCCGCGCCCTGCTTGACAAGGCAAAGGACCAACAGGAACGCAAGGTTCTGCTGGCCGGCAAGGTCGAGGATATGATCAACACGGTCGTGCGCCAGATCGCGTTCTACGATTTCGAATGTAAACTACATGCCGCACGGGGTGCAGGCGAACTGACCCCCGACGATATCAACGCGCTGTGGATGTCGGTGCAGGCCGAAAGCCTTGGGCCGGTATTCGACTTCGCCACTGGTTACGAAACCTTCTGGGCCTACATACCGCACTTCGTCCACTCGCCCTTCTACGTCTACGCCTATGCGTTCGGCGACGGATTGGTGAATGCCCTTTACGCCGTCTACGCCGAAGGCGACCCCGACTTCCGCGCCAAATATTTCGACATGCTCAAAGCCGGGGGCAGCAAGCACCACAAGGAATTGTTGGCCCCTTTCGGGCTGGACGCGACCGATCCAGCGTTCTGGGACAAGGGGTTGGGGATGATCGAAGGCATGATCGACGAGTTGGAGGCGATGGAGGGTTAAAGCCGCCCTACTTCAACTGACTGTCCTTGGACCCGCGCCGGTTGATCCCGGCGCGGGGCTTGAACGCCGCCTCGCGTTCTTGCTGGCAGTCGATGCACAGTTTGACGCCGGGACGGGCCAGCCGGCGCGCTTCGGGGATCGGTTCGCCGCAGTCAGCGCATTCGGTAAAACTTTCACCCACTGGCCCCTTTTGCGCCCGCATCCGCGCCAGTTCGTCGTCGATCGATGCCGCGATCTGGTCGGCCACCGCACCGTCCTTGGCCCAGCCCCCCGCCATCAATCCAACTCCGTCCATGGCCAAGGCTTAACCTCGGACGCTGCCGTTTGATAGCGCACGGCCTTGGCCATCCACACACCCAGCGTGGTGCCGAATTCAGCCAGCGTGTCGTTGGGTTGACGTTTGTTGAACACCATGATGACGAACTGGATCACGGTGATCGCGCCCAGCACGGTTTGCGACATGCTCAGCATCACCGCGATCAGGACCATCCAGATCAGCCGCATCCACAGGCTTTCGTAGTCCGCCGGAACTGCTTCGTTTTCGTCAACCATTCGCCCGCCCCGCCGCATAGACCATATCCATCATCCGCTGTGTCCCCCGGCTGAATTCCAGCGGACATGGATAGGCGACCCCATCACGCACCGTCGCGCCAAAGTTTTCGACCTGATGGACATAGTGGTTGACCCCCGGAAACCGTTCGATTGTCACGGTCCCGCCCGCTGTCTCCAGCCGGATTTCGGCCTGATCGTGGACGCCCGCATTGAACGGACAGGTCAGGGTCAACAGGCCGGTCGTCCCGTGAAACGCGATGTGCTGGCAGTTGAACAGGCGCATCGACACCAGCGATGTATAAGAAAACGCGGGAAAATCCGCCGCCATGCGGACGAACACATCGACCCCGTTCTCATAGCGCACATCGGCATAGGGCACCGCCACAGGTTCGGCGCCGGTGACGAACCGGGCGGCGCCAAAGGCATAGACCCCGATGTCGGGCAACCCACCTCCCCCGGTTTCAGGGCGGTTGCGGATGTTGGTCAATTCATCGGCGTTGTTGTAGGTAAAGATGCAATCGACATGCCGCAGCTTGCCCACCGCGCCGCCCTGCACCAGCTCGCGGGCGCGGATAAACTGCGGATGATGAACGATCATATAAGCCTCGGCGGCCAGCAGACCGGCCTTGTCGCGGGACGCGATCAAGCGGTCGAATTCGGCCTCGGCAAGGGCGATCGGCTTTTCGCACAAGACGTGTTTGCCCGCCTCAAGTGCCTTGATCGTCCAGTCGACATGCAGGTGGTTGGGCAAGGGGATGTAAACCGCGTCGATCCCCGGATCGGCTAAAAGTGCATCGTAACTGTCATGCACCGCAATCCCTGGCGCGAAGGCACGAAATCCATCCGCCTTGACCGGATCCGAGGTTGCGAGGGCGGCAAACTCCGCCCCCCGCGCTGCGTGGATTGCAGGCCCCATGAAACGGCGGGCGAAATCCGCGGCCCCAAGAATGCCCCACCTGACCGGATCAGACATGTGTCACTCCATCATTGCACAAAAAGCCTAACAGAGCCAAAACCGGCCTGCACCTTCTTTTGGCTCTGAAATACTCCCGCCTGAGGCTCCGACGCCAACACATGCGAACTGCGCATTGTGGTGCACAGAAGGATGGGCTTTCAACCCATCCCCCTTCACGCCGTCGCCAGCATCCCTTTTTCGCGGGCCAGTTGCTGCATCCGTTTCTGCAGCTTTTCGAACGCGCGCACCTCGATCTGGCGAATCCGTTCCCGGCTGACCGAGTACTGGGTCGACAGATCTTCGAGCGTGATCGTCTCGTCCGCCAGCCGGCGTTGCATCAGCACGTCGCGCTCACGGTCGTTCAGCACGTCCATCGCCTCGGTCAGCAACGCCCGGCGAGCGGTCATCTCGTCCTTTTCCTCATAGTCATGCGCCGTATCGGCATCTGTATCTTCCAGCCAGTCCTGCCACTGGGTCGCCCCCTCGCCCTCACCACCGACCATCGCGTTCAGCGACGCATCACCACCCGACAACCGGCGATTCATCGACACCACTTCGGCCTCGGTCACGCCCAAATCATGGGCGATCCGCTGGACGTTTTCGGGGCGCAAATCGCCTTCCTCCAGCGCGCCGATCCGGGATTTCGCCTTGCGCAGGTTGAAGAACAGCTTCTTCTGCGCCGACGTGGTCCCGAGCTTGACCAAGGACCAGGACCGCAGGATGTACTCCTGGATCGACGCGCGGATCCACCACATCGCATAGGTCGCGAGCCTGAACCCCTTTTCGGGGTCGAAACGCTTGACCGCCTGCATCAGGCCGACGTTGGCTTCGGAAATGACTTCGGCTTGGGGCAGACCGTAGCCACGATAGCCCATGGCGATCTTGGCAGCCAGTCGCAGGTGCGACGTGACCATCTTGTGCGCCGCCGTGGTGTCCTCATGGTCGACCCAGCGCTTTGCCAGCATGTATTCTTCTTCCGGTTCCAGCATTGGAAACTTGCGGATTTCCTGCATGTAACGGTTCAGGCCTTGTTCAGGGCTTGGTGCCGGCAGATTGGCGTAAGTACTCATTGTTCTTCCCCTCCGCCCGATGTTCACAGGCTTAACATGGATATGGGCGCGGATATCGAGCCGGTCAAGCCCGCCTACCGCAAATCACTTAACGTAGTATGAACCCGGTCCCGTCGCACAGCGAGTGCGATTTCGGTGCGTTCACGCACAAGGGATGGCATGTTTCAACCGTACTCAGCCGGTCTTTCGTACTCAGCCGGTCTTTGAAAAGAACGACGCAGAGGCTATTTCGGTTCCACACTGCCGCCCAAAGCTGCGACCAAGTCTTGCATATCGGCGGGCAAAGCGGCCGCAAATACCATCATTTCGCCTGACACCGGGTGTTCAAACCCCAGCGTCGCCGCATGCAGCGCCTGCCGGGGAAAGCCCACCGCCGCCGCCGCCCCCACCTCACCCACCGCTTTGGCCGCCAGTTTGCGCCGCCCGCCATAGGTCGGATCGCCGATCAGGGCGTGACCACAATGCGCCATATGCACCCTGATCTGATGCGTCCGCCCGGTTTCCAGCCAGCATTCGATCAGCGCGGCCACCGCAGGCACCCCCAGCGGTTGAACGATCCGCGCCCGCGTCACAGCATGCCGCCCGGCGTGAAAACTGACCGCTTGCCGCTGCCGGTCGGTCTTGTGCCGCCCCAGCATGGTCTGGATTTTCAGGATATTGCCGGGGTCGAAACTGGTGCCCTTGATCCCGTGCAGGCGTGGATCGTTCTGGTCGGGCACGCCGTGACACACCGCCAGATATCGCCGCTGCACGCTATGGGCCGCGAATTGCGCCGCCAGCCCGTGATGGGCGCGGTCAGACTTTGCCACCACAAGCAACCCGCTGGTGTCCTTGTCGATCCGGTGCACGATACCGGGACGCATCTGGCCCCCAACGCCCGACAGGGTGTCGCCGCAATGGGCGATCAGGGCGTTGACAAGGGTGCCGGCGCGGCTGCCGGGGGCGGGATGCACGACCATGCCGGCCGGTTTGTCGATAACGATCAGGTCGGCATCCTCGAACACAACCGACAGCGGAATGACCTGCCCGACGATGTGGCTTTCAACTGCCGCCTCGACCGTCACCGCCACCGCATCACCCGTTGCCACCTGCGCCCGCGCATCGGTCACAACCGCGCCGTTCAACGTCACCGCCCCGTCCGCAATCAACCGGGCAAGGCGCGAGCGTGACAGCGACGCAGCCAGTGGCACATCGCGCGAAAGCGCCTTATCAAGACGGGCGGGCGGATTTTCCGCGATGACGAATGTGACGAGGGACGACATGGCGGCTCCTGAAACTCCGCAGCCTTTGCCGCCGCACCTGAACCTGCTGAAATGGTTGGTGACGGGGCTGACCGTGGTGATGATTGCGGGGTTCCTAGTCGTTATCGGCGCCCTTGTCATCCGCCTGAACGCCGACCCGCTGCCACTGCCCGACCGGATCACCCTGCCTCCGGGTGTCAGTGCCATCGCATTCACCCAAGGTACCGACTGGTTCGCCGTGGTGACGAGCGACAACCGCATCCTGATCTATGATCGCGCCACCGCCGCCCTGCGTCAGACGATCGGACTGAACTAGGCCACAAGGCTGGACTCGGTCTAATCCCTGTGCAACTTTCGGCCAGTTGCCCGCCAGCGGGCAGCCCGTGGGCAACACCGCCCCGAGACGAAAATGGACCTTAGGGAGGACCACCATGACACTGAATTCGTTCAAGGCCGTTGGCCTTGGCATGGCGCTGTCGGTCAGCGCCAGTGCCGTTTTCGCAGCCGAGTGCATCGCGCCCGCCAACCCCGGCGGTGGCTGGGATTTCACCTGCCGCCAGATCGGCAAGATCCTGTATGACATCGGTCAGGTCGACCAACCCGTGCAGGTGACCAACCTTGCCGGTGCCGGTGGCGGGTTGGCCTTTTCGACAGTCGTGAACGAACGCAATGACGACGCCGAACTGATCGTCGCCGCGTCTTCGGCCACCACCACGCGCCTTGCGCAGAACGCTTATGGCGGTGCGACGGCCGATCAGGTGCGGTTCGTCGGGGCCATCGGCGCCGATCCGGGCGTCATCGTCGTGGCCGCCGACAGCCCCTACATGACCCTCAAGGATCTGATCGACGCGATCAAGGCTGATCCGGCCTCGGTCGCCTTTGCGGGCGGGTCCGCCGTTGGCGGGTTCGACCACATGAAACCGCTGCAGATCTTGCTGGCCGACGGGTTCACCGACATCACCGCGATCAAATACATCGGTGTCGACGGTGGTGCCGACGCGATCACCCAGACCATCGGTGGGTTTACCCAAGCCATGACCGGCGACATGTCGGAAATCGTCGGTTTCGTGAAATCTGGCGAAGTGCGCATTCTGGCGGTGATGAGCGACGAACGGGTTCCCGGTTTCGAGGATATCCCGACCGCCAAAGAACAGGGCTATGATGTGACGGCCGTCAACTGGCGCGGTCTGTATGTGCCCGGTGGCATCTCGGACGCGGATTTCCAGAAATGGGCGGATCGTCTGCAAGCCGTCGCTGACAGTGAAGAGTGGAAACAGGCAATGGCCGAAAACGGTCTTGCCCCGTTCACCAAGGTCGGTGGCGATTTCCAGATGTGGGTGGACGGCGTCATCGTCGAAACCCAGGACCTGTCGCGCCAACTGGGCGTAATCCAGTAAGATGACCCGCCTGACAGACCGCGTTTTCGGTCTGGTCACGATCATGGTGGCGCTCGCGTATATCGCGAGCGCCATGCAGATTCAGGCCAGTTTCCTGTCCGATCCGGTCGGGTCCAAGACCTTTCCGATCCTCGTGGCATCCATCGCCGTGATCTGCGGCGGCATCATGGTGCTACGCCCTGACGCCGAACCGGACTGGCCGGAACTGCGCACGCTGGGGTCCATCGGGATTTCCGTGGTCCTGTTGATCGCCTACTCCTACAGCTTGAAACCGCTTGGTTTTCTTATCCCCACATCAGTCGCCGCCGGCGTCATCAGTTATCAGATTTCACCACGCCCGCGTTTTGCCTTGCTGACGGGTGTTGGCCTGTCGGGCGGTCTGTACGTCCTGTTTAAGATGATCCTTGGCCTTGGGCTCAAGGCGCTGCCAAACGCGTTGATGGGATAGAACATGGACCTTCTTGCCAACCTCCAGCTTGGCTTTTCCATTGCCCTGTCACCGCTGACTTTGTTTCTGGCCGTGATCGGCTGTTTCCTTGGCACAATCATCGGCGCCCTGCCCGGTCTTGGGCCTTCCAATGGCGTCGCCATCATGATTCCGCTGACGTTCACGCTGGGGCTGGACGCGACGGCGTCGCTGGTCCTGCTCACCTCAATCTATTACGGCGCGATGTATGGCGGGCGGATCAGTTCGATCCTGCTGAACATTCCGGGCGACGAACCAGCGCTGATGACGACGCTTGACGGCTATCCGATGGCCAAACAGGGACGCGCGGGCGACGCGCTGGTGATCTCAGGCGTCGCGTCATTCGTCGGCGCGCTGCTCGCCACGATCGGCCTGATGCTGCTGGCCCCGCTGCTGTCGCGGATCGCCTATCAGTTCGGCCCGGCGGAATATTTCGCCCTTTATCTGCTGGCCTTTTCGACCCTTGGCGGGATCAGTTCTAACAATCAGGCCAAGGCGGCGCTGGCGTCGTGTTTCGGCCTGATGATCGCGATGATCGGGCTTGACCCGAATTCGGGAATGCCCCGCCTGACGGGCGGCAACCTGCACCTGATGGACGGCGTCGACTTCCTTGTCGCCATCGTCGGCCTGTTCGCGGTGTCGGAGGTGTTCTTTTTCATCGAAAGCCACGGCAAGGGCGGCGCGCTGGGGGTCAAACTGGGCAAGGTGACGGTGCCGTGGCGCGACATCTGGGAAACCAAATGGACCATGCTGCGCTCGTCACTTCTGGGATTTGTCGCCGGGGTCCTGCCAGGGGCCGGAGCGTCGTTGGGGTCTTTCATGACCTACATGATGGAAAAATCCATTGCCGGTGAGAAAGGCGGGTTCGGTCAGGGCGCGGTCAAAGGCGTCGCCGCACCCGAGGCCGGCAACAACGCCGCCGCAGGTGGCGCGCTGGTGCCAATGCTGACCCTTGGCGTGCCGGGGTCAGGAACGACAGCCGTTCTGCTGGCGGTGCTGATGACGCTGAACATCACGCCGGGACCGACGCTGTTCACCGACCGCCCCGATGTGGTCTGGGGCCTGATCGCATCGCTGCTGATCGCCAACTTTGTGTTATTGGCAATGAACGTGCCGATGGTCAAGATTTTCGTCAAGATCCTGCAAGTGCCGCCAGCGATCCTGATGCCCGGCGTCACGATGGTCTCGTTCGTCGGCATCTATTCGCTGACCGGCAGCTATTTCGATCTTGTTCTGGTTACCGCCTTTGGCCTGCTTGGATACATCCTGCGCAAGATGGATATTCCCACGGTCCCGGTCATCATGGGCATCCTGCTGGGCAACGCGATGGAAAAATCGCTGCGCGACGCGATGGTTCTGTCGGGGGGTGACTGGACCTATCTGATCGGATCGGGCATTTCTATCGGCCTGCTGGTTGCCGCCGTGCTTGGGTTCGTCGCCCCGATGTTCCTGCGCCGGGTCATCCGCAAACCGGAGGCGATCATTGACTAGCTGCCGCATCCTGATCCCATCGGGCGCATTGGGCCTTGGTTACGATCAAACGGCGCTTGACCGTGGCATCGCCAACAAACCCGACCTGATCGCCATCGACGGCGGTTCGACCGACTCTGGCCCGTCCTATCTGGGCCGGGGCGTGTCGAAATACGCGCGGACTTCGACCAAGGTCGAATGGGCCGGGCTGATTGCCGCGCGGGCACAGGCGGGCGTGCCGTTGGTGATCGGCACGGCGGGCACCTGTGGGGCCGACGACGCGGTGGAGTGGTTGTATGACATCACACTGGAAATCCTTGCCGAACAGGGACTGAGCGCCAAGATCGCCGTCCTGAAATCCGAACAGCTCGCCGCGCGGGTCAAATCGGCGCTGGCGGGCGGCCAGATCACGCCCCTGCCCCACGCCCCTGCCATCGACGATGCAACGCTTGACGCCTGCACGCATATCGTCGCCCTCGCCGGGGCCGAACAGATCGCGGCGGCGCTGGAAACCGGGGCCGATATCGTGATCGCCGGCCGCACCACCGACACCGCCATCATCGCCGCGCTGCCTTTGATGCGCGGCTGCCATCCGGGGGCCGCGTGGCACGGTGCCAAGGTCGGCGAATGCGGGGCGCTCTGCGCGACGAACCCGCAATCGGGGGTTTTGCAGGTCGACATCGACGCGACCGGATTCACCGTGACGCCGCTGGCTGACGGGGCATGCGCGACACCGCACACCGTTTCGGCGCATATGCTCTATGAAAACTCCGACCCGTTCATTCTTTATGAACCGGGTGGACACCTCGACGTGACGGCGGCCAGATACAAGGCGCTCGATGACCGCTCGGTCCGGGTCGAAGGTTCGGTCTGGCATCCCGCACTCGCTTATACGGTCAAACTCGAAGGATCGCGCATCGTCGGCTATCAGACGATCCTGATGGCGACGATCCGCGATGCGCATTACGTCGCCAACGTCCAGGGTTGGTGCGACGATATTCTGGCGCGGCATGCGGCCAAGGTGCGCACCCGGATGGGCGATCTGAACTACCGCGCCGAACTGCGCATCATCGGGCAGGACGCGACGCTGGGGGCCTTGGAAAACCGCCGCATCACTCCAACCGAGGTTGGGGTGATGGGCATCGTCACCGCGCCGACGCAGGACCAGGCGCAGGAGATTGCCAAATACCTGAACCCCTATCTTTTGCACCACCCGCTGACGCAGGATGAGGAACAGCCGACATTCGCCTTTCCATTTTCCCCCGCCGAAATCGACCGGGGCGCGGCCTACGAATTCTGCCTGAACCACGTGATGACGCTGGCTGACCCGATGGACGCCTTCCGGCTGGAGCTGCGCCATGCCTGAGGTGGGCGCGATTGCACAAAAGGTGCGGTCCAAGAACGCGGGGCCGTTTTGGGTGACGATCGACATATTTTGCGGCACGCCCGCGGCCTATGAACAGATCGTGCGCGGGTTGTCGACCGACCGAATCGCGGCGCTCTTCAAGTGCCCAGCCGACACGATCAAGCGGTTCGACATCGCCGACCTGAACGTGGTGAAATTCAGTCTGCCGCGCCCGGCCATTCAGGGGACGGCGGCGGATCGCGACATGCATGGCGCCGCCTGGGGGCCACTGGTCGCCGAGGTCGAAATCAACTGAACGTAAGAAATGGTACCACGTGCTGGTCTCGAACCAGCGACCTCTTGATCCACAATCAAGCGCTCTAACCAACTGAGCTAACGCGGCACGCCGTCGGATTTAGCGCCCGTGGGATATGATTGCAAGGCCCGATCCACCCTTGCGTTGCCCGCCCGCGCCGCGCTACCACCATACCCGCACCGCAGGGGAGACCGGCAATGGGCATTGACAGCGAACGCGATATGGAAGCCAACATGCAGATCGGTCCGACGTCCTTGGGCATGGTGCGCATCTTCATCGAATCGAACGGGGTCGAGGTGCCGATGGATTTCGAACCCGACGAGGCTGACGAGATCGCCGAGGAAATCCGCGCCGCCGCCATCGCCGCACGGGCAGTCGGCAAGCGCTAGACCAGTCCCAGGAACGGCGGCACGCCGGGGTCGCGGGCATCCTGCGCGCGCAGTGCGGCGTGACGGGCAAATTTCTGGATCACGACCTTGCGACGGGCCTGTGGCAGTTTGTCCTCCGGACCAATTCGCACAACTTCGGCCCCATAGGCGTCGGCGACGATCAGACCGGTTTCGTCTGGCAACAGTTCGGTCGGAAAATCCGTGCCGACCGCCCAGAAGAACCGGTCGCACCAGTCCAGATAGCCGCGCCATTTGGCATCGGCCACGTAATCGGCGCGCGACGATTTGCATTCGATCACCCAGATCTCGCCCTTCGGCCCCAGCGCCATCACGTCGACGCGCAGGCCGGGGGCCGGCACCATTTCCGCGACGCTGACGAAATCGTAATCACGCAGATGCCGACAGACCCCGCGCGCCAGAAGTTGGCCGGGTTGCAGCAACGCGAGGGGGGCGGTGACATCCATACGGCCAGAAATGAACAATAAGTGAACAAAAATCAAAACAAATCTTGGTAGATTGTGTGCGGATTGTGGCATTTGACGTCGCGGCATGCCTGAATTGGTCATGGTGTTGCCATGATGGAGCCACAGGGACCGCCGACAAGCAGGCGACACATTAAACCGGAGCTGCCCCGATGTCCCTGTTGTCCCATCTTTTCGCCGATATCACGTTTTTTCAGGTCGCCATGGCGCTCGTTGCCGTTGGCGTGATCGAACGCCTGCTCTACCTGCTGCCCGAAAAGGTTGTCGGCAATGGCGGTTGGTTGCTCGATACCGGTGCTTCCGACTGATCCCCTCTTGCACGACGCAGCATCTCGCCCTAACTTTAAGGGTGGCGGGCTTCTGCCCCTCTCGTGACCAGCGTTTAGATTCCAGTGGCCTTAAGCAAATCCGAGGGAGCTGGCTCTGATCAGATCCAGGTCTGGTTATCTGGCGCCCACCTGTAAAAACAGGTCCTCGGGAACAAAACGCCCACGGTTGCCGCGGTTCCCGCCACCTTTGCCCGTCAGCCTGCTGACCGGGCGAGGGCAATGAACGACATGCCCGATGTCAGGAAATTGAGCCCCAGCAGCAGCCCGAGCGCCCAAAGTGCCGTGCCCGGCAGGCCTGCGATCAGCAGCACCCCGAGGATGACAGAGGCGACGCCCGAAAATGCCAACCACACCCAGCCGCGCCGCGGTCGGTGTTGCAGGGCAATCGCAGCTTCGAATCCGCCCTGAACCAGAAACATGATGCCGACCAACAATGTCAGCCCGACCAATCCGGTCAGCGGAAAAAATGCGAGGTAGACGCCGACCGCCAGATGCAGCACGCCGACCGCACCGCTCCATAGCGCCGACGACCAGTCGCGGGCCTGAAAGGCGTTGAACAGAACCGCCGCGCCGGTGAACAGAAAGAACCATCCGACCATGGTCTTGGCAGCGATGCTGGCGATCAGCGGAAACAGGATCGCCAACAGGCCCAGAACGATGAGGATGATTCCAAGCACAGTAAACCGCCCGCGATGCGCCCGCACGATCTGGTCACGATTGTCGCTGTCCGGGGTGAGGGGAGTCGGGGCGATCAATGATCGGCCCGCCGCTGCTGCCTGTTCGCCGACACTGTCACGCGCCGGGGCGACGACATGGCGATCACCGCGAACGTCACGATCAGGCTGCTGCCCAACCAGACAACCGCAAAGCTCACCGCATGACTGCCGGATTGTCCCGCCAGATTCCAGAGTGTTGGGGCGGTCAGGCAGACCAGCGCCGCCGAAACTATCACACCTGCGCTCGCCTGCCGCACCCAGAAAAGCAAAGTCTTCGACATCCGACCCTCCTGTCACGCCAGCGATGGTTTCATCAAGGTGACCTAGAATGCCCCCGGCAAAACCTCGTGCGCCATATGGTCCAGAACCGCATTGACGAACTTCGGTTCCTTGCCGCCATCGAAAAATGCGCGCGCCACATCGACAAATTCGGTGATGATGACCTTGGGCGGGGTCGCTTTGGCGATCATCTCGGCGCCGGCCGCCCGGAACAGTGCCCGCAGCGTCGGATCGATTCGTCCCAGTGGCCAGGTAGCGACAAGCGCCCGGTCGGTCAGTTGGTCAATCTGTGCCTGATGGTCGACCGCCCCGTCAACCAGCGCCTGAAACGTATCGACATCGCCTTCGGCCATCTCGACGCCTTCATAGATCGCGCCGAATCGGTGATCGACGAATTCGCGGATCACCCCTTCGACGGTCTGTCCCGAACTTTCCATCTGGAACAGCGCCTGAACAGAATAAAACCGCGCCGCCGATTTCATCCGGCGCCTCTGGTTACCGGACACGGTCATACGGTTTCGCCACCCTTGGCCAGCAGGATGTCACGGGTGAAGCCGACACCCTTGTCGGACTTGCCCCATTTCCGGCTCAGGGCGATCAGATGCAAGGCCGCTGCCGCCGCCCCGCCGCCCTTGTTCTGCCCCTTGGCGTCGGCCCGCACGGTGGCCTGATCATAAGTTTCGACCGTCAGGATGCCGTTGCCGATGCACAAGCCCTGCAGGCCGAGCAGTTGCAACGCCCGGCTGCTGTCGTTGCAGACATTATCGTAATGCGTCGTCTCACCCCGGATCACGCAACCCAGCGCCACGTAGCCATCGAAGTTGCCCATCCGTTCGGCAATCCCGATCGTCGTGGGAATTTCCAGCGCACCGGGCACATGCACGATCTCGTGCGTCGCCCCGGCGGCATCAAGTTCGGCGACTGCCCCGGCAACCTGCGCGTCGGAAATGTCCTTGTAGTAGGGCGAGGCGACGATCAGAACCTTGAGCGGCTTATCAAAGGTGGGACGCGGGAGGGTATGGTGCGCAGGTCCGGCCATCAGCCAATCTCCGAAATCTTGCGGGTGCCGACGATGTCGAGGCCGTAAGCTTCGAGCCCGACGACCTTGGGTTTGGGCGAATTGGTCAGCAGGATCAGCTTTGTGACACCCAGCGACGACAGGATTTGCGCCCCAAGGCCATATTGGCGCAGGATCTGCGGCGACACCTCGTGTGCCCCTGCCAGCTTCATGTGCAGGTCGCGCAACAGGACCAGGACACCGCGCCCTTCGTTGGCGATGACCTGCATCGCGTCGCCGAATTCACGCGCCCGCCCGGTGCCACCGGTGCCAACCACATCAAGCAGCGGATCCATCGCGTGCATGCGGACCAGCACCGGCGGATCATTGTCGACGTCGCCGGAAATGTCGCCCTTGATCAGCGCGATATGTTCGGCGCCTTGGGTTTCGTCGGTATAGACGCGCATCTCCCATTCACCGCCGAATTCGCTGGTGATGGTCTGCGACCCGAGTGACTTGACCAGATTGTCGTGGCGGCGGCGATAGGCGATCAGATCGGAGATCGTCCCGATCTTGAGGTTGTGGAGCTGCGCAAAGGCGATCAGGTCGGGCAGCCGCGCCATGCTGCCGTCCTCCTTCATGATCTCGCAGATAACACCGCTGGGGTTCAACCCGGCGAGCCGTGAAATGTCCACCGCAGCCTCGGTATGCCCGGCGCGCACCAGCACACCGCCCTCGCGGGCGCGCAGCGGAAAGACGTGGCCGGGGGTGGCGATGTCGGCGGCGCCCTTGCCGGCGTCGATGGCGACGGCGACGGTGAGCGCGCGGTCATGCGCCGAAATGCCGGTGCTGACGCCCTCGCGGGCCTCGATGCTGACGGTGAATGCGGTTTCGTGACGCGACGAATTCTGCTGCGCCATCAGCGGCAGGCCCAGCGCGTCAATCCGCGCCCCCGGCAGCGACAGGCAGATCAACCCGCGCCCGTGCATCGCCATGAAATTGATCGCATCAGGCGTTGCCATCTGCGCCGGGATCACCAGATCGCCTTCATTTTCGCGGTCCTCGTGGTCCACGAGGATGAACATCCGGCCATTGCGGGCATCGTTGATGATCTCTTCGATCGAACTGATTGCGTCAGACCAGTCGCGTTCGACCGGGCCGGGTTGTTCGAACGGCCCTGATTTTTCAAATGGCGTCATGGCGTCCCTCGCGGCGTGCTTGGGTGGCAGATAGCGCAGCGACGAGAAGTTTGAAAGGGGGTCGGGGTTCAGCCAACCTTGCCGAAATACCGCTCTCCCGACAGGAAACCCGCCGTTTTGATGGCGACGGACCAATCCCGTTCAAATACGGTTTCGCCGATCAGCAGATAGCGCTCGGCTGGCTGCCCTTCGGCGCGGATCACATCGCGCAGGGTATCGCGCATTGCAGCCCAGCTTTGGGTGAAATCGGGGGCCACGTGGGCACTGTCGATTACGTCGATCCGGGCGACATCGGCGGGACAAAGCGGGCGATGAACCAAGGTCACGCGGGCTGCACCGACGCCTGCGAGCTTGTTGGCGCGCGCCGGGTCAAGCCGCGCCACCCGCACCATTCCAAGCGCGTTCGACGAAAACAGGAACCCGATCAGGTCGTGTCCGGTGCTCGCCCGGACCGAGGCGTACGTCTTGTAGGACAACCCCAGGTCGCGCGCACGGCGCACCTGCAGCCGCACCACCTCGATCGGCAGCACCGGCAACAGATCGGCCCGCGCCTTCGCCCAGGCTGTGCGCCGCCACGTCGCTCCCGGTTCCATCGTCGGGCCGTTGTTGTGACCAGGGCCGGGGATCATGGCATCAATCCCATTCGCGCAACCGCGCCACATAGCGGGCCATGGTGTCGATTTCGAGGTTGACCCTACTGCCCGCTCTCACCGTCCCCCACGTCGTCACCTCCCTGGTGTGCGGAATGATGTTGACGCCAAAGGTCGCGCCGCTGACCTCGTTCACTGTCAAGGATGTGCCGTTCAGTGCCACCGATCCCTTGGGCGCGATGAACCGGGCCAGTGCATCGGGTGCCCGAAAAGTGAACCTTCTGCTGTCACCCTCGTCGCGGCTATCCAGCACTTCGGCCACACCATCGACATGGCCCGATACGATATGACCGCCGAGTTCATCGCCGACCCGTAGCGCCCGTTCAAGGTTGATCTGCGTGCCCGTTGCCCAGCCGCCCAGATTGGTCGCCCCGACGGTTTCAGCGGAAATCTGCACGTCGAACCAGTTCTGCGGCCCCATGCCCAGATCTGTCCCCAGCGCCACCACCGTCAGGCAGACCCCGTCGCAGGCGATGGATGCGCCGATGTCGATGCCTGCCACGTCATAGGCGGTGCCGATCTTCGCGGTCAGGTCGCCGCGCTGGTCCAGCGCCAGAACCTGCCCGATGTCGGTGATGATCCCGGTGAACATACGCTAACCTTTTGGCTGTCTTGTCAGACCTAGCAACTTGACCGATACCGGGCAAGGCTGCTGCCATAATTCTGCCCGACGCAGGCGTTAACAAGGTGTGAATGACCGCTTTCTGGAAAATTGAGTGACCGACCCTGCCGCCAGACGATTTCTGTTCCTGCAGGGCCCGCACGGGCCGTTTTTTCACCGTCTGGGCAAGATGCTGCGGGCGGCGGGGGCGCAGGTCTGGCGGGTCGGGTTCAACGCGGGCGACCGGGCGTTCTGGTTCGGCGCGACGGGGTACGTTCCCTACAAAAGTGCGCCAGACGACTGGCCAGCCAGCTTTGCCGCGATCTGCGCCGAACATGGGATCACCGACATCGTGCTCTATGGCGACACGAGGCCGATCCATGCCGAGGCGGTACAGGCCGCCACGGCGGCAGGGCTGACCGTCCATGTGTTCGAGGAAGGGTACATGCGGCCCTATTGGGTCACCTACGAACGCGGCGGATCGAACGGCAATTCGCGCCTGATGGACATGAGCGTCGCACAGATGAAATCGGCGCTGGAAATGTCCGACTTGGATGTGCCCGAACCGCCCGCACATTGGGGCGATATGCGCCAGCATGTTTTCTACGGCGCACTGTATCATTGGTTCCTGATGTTTCGGAACGGCGATTACCGCCAGTTCCGGCCACACCGGGAGTTGCCGCTGGCCACCGAAACCATGCTTTATACCCGCCGTCTGCTGCTGATGCCGTTTTTGGCGCTCGACCGGATGGTGGCACAGGCGCGCATTCGCTATAGCGGCTTTCCCTATCATCTTGCCCTGCTGCAACTGGAACACGACGCCAGTTTTCAGATGCACAGCCCTTTCACCCGGATGGCCGAATTCCTCGAACTCGTGGTCGACGGTTTTGCGAAGGGAGCACCGCAACACCATCATCTTGTGTTCAAGGCGCATCCGCTGGAAAACGGCCGCTCACCGCTGCGCCAGATCATCCGCGATCTGGCCATGACGCATGGGATCGGGGCGCGGGTGCACTATGTGCGCGGCGGCAAACTGGCCCGGTTGCTGGACCATGCCCGCACCGCCGTCACGGTCAATTCGACGGCGGCACAACAAGTGCTGTGGCGTGGCATCCCGCTCAAGGTGTTTGGCGCGGCGGTCTATGCCAAGCCGGAATTCGTCGCCACCGCGCCGCTGCCGCATTTCTTTGCCCAGCCCGGACGGCCCGACAACCGGGCCTACAAGGACTACCGCCGCTTCTTGCTGGAGACGAGCCAGGTGCCCGGCGGTTTCTATTCGGCGCGCGGTCGCAGACAGCTGATGCGGCAGGTCGTCGACATGATGTTGGCGGACGAAGACCCATATGACGCGTTGAAATCGGGCAAGGCGCCGCCACGCCAGCCCTTGCGGATTGTCAATTAGGCAGCACCAGACCTTGCGACGGGCGGCGCAAAACGCGGCACAGCCGCAACACAATCGCCCCAGCGTCGGACCGACCGCAAACCCCCGGCTAGCTTTTGCATACCGATTCCCGTAGCTTAAAAGAAAAACTTGAGGCAGTACAATAACAGGTCGAGGAGACCGAGCAGTGATACCCATGACTTTGCGTGCCGCCCGTGGCGCGGCCCTGATCGTGTCGGTCAGTCTGATCGCGGCCTGTGGGCTGCCCCGGTCCGGCCCGAACAAGAACGAAATCTTCTCCGGCTCGGTGCTGCGCGAGGGCGATGCCTTTGTGCTGAGCGTCGATGACCGGGTGAACCGGATCGCCGGAGTCACCCCGGCCCTGGGGTTCAGCGCGGGGTTTATCAACGCGGGCGAACTCGGATCCGATACGATCAACGCCGGTGATACGCTGGGGCTGACGATCTTTGAAAACGTCGATGATGGCCTGCTGGTGCCGCCGGGCCAGAATGCAACGGTGCTGGACGAGGTGCAGGTCGACGGTGCCGGGTTCATTTTTGTGCCCTACGCAGGTCGGATCAAGGCCGCTGGAAACACGCCGGAGGCAATCCGACGCCTGATTTCGGAAAAACTCGAAGATCAGACGCCGGATCCGCAGGTGCAGGTCCGCCGTCTGGCCGGTGACGGCGCGACGGTCAGTATCGTCGGCGCGGTCACCGCACAGGGGGTTTATCCGATTGAGCGGCCGACGCGCACCCTTGCCGCGATGCTGGCGCGGGCGGGGGGGGTATCGGTCAACCCTGAAATCGCCCAAGTGACGCTGGTGCGCGGCGGCCATACTGGCACGATCTGGTTCGAGGACCTTTACGACCACCCCGCGCATGACGTCGCCCTGCGCGGCGGCGACAAAATCATCGTGCAGGAGGACACCCGCAGCTTTACTGCCCTCGGCGCCACCGGCACCCAGAACCGCCTGACCTTCGACAGTCAATCGATTTCGGCAATCGAAGCGATTGCCCAGGTCGGCGGCCTGTCGTCGTCGCTTGCCGATCCGACTGGGGTATTCGTCTTTCGCAACGAACCCGAAGAGATCGCCCGTCAACTGGTCGGCAACCCCAACCTGACCGGCACCCAGCGCATCGTCTATGTTCTGGACCTGACCCAACCCACCGGCATGTTCATGGCCCGCGATTTCGCGATCCGCGACGGAGATACGGTCTATGTGACTGAAGCGCCGTTTGTGCAGTTCAACAAGACGATTGCGTCGGTCACCGGATCGCTTGGCGCCGCTCGCACTGCGACAACCGCCTTCGGTGGCTGATGCCGGACGTCAAACACAAGGCTGCCGCGGGTGAAACCCTGCGGCGGCTTTTCGTTTACAACGGCGGTTTCCTGACCCAGGGCAGGGTCCGCCGGATCGTCCAGCTTGCTGGTTACGACATCCGTCTGGGTAAACCGGGGCCAGGCGATCTGGTCGGCGTCTGGGGCCAAAGCCCGACCAGCCCGCGGGGCGAAGCGGTGGCGGCCATGACCGACACCCCGATCCTGCGTGTCGAGGATGCATTTCTGCGATCGGTGCTGCCGGGGCGTGAGGGCGAACCGCCCATCGGCCTGCATCTGGACCTCCAGGGCGTCCATTTCGACCCCGCCGTGCCGTCCGGCCTCGAACGGATCCTCACCGACGATCCGCTCGACGATACCGCCTTGCTGAACCGCGCCCGCGACGGAATCCACCGCCTGCGCCGGGCCCACCTCTCGAAGTACAACGCCTTCGATCCCGCGACCGCGGCCCCCGCCCCCGGCTATGTCCTTGTTGTCGACCAGACCCGAGGCGACGCCGCGGTCAAAGCCAGCCGGGGCGATGCGAACACATTCCGTGAAATGCTGTATTACGCGCACGAGGAGCATCCGGGCGCACGCATCCTGATCAAGACCCACCCCGAAACCCAAAGCGGCCACCGACCCGGCTATTACAGCGCCGACAACGCCACCGGAATGGTCTCTCTGATGGACAAAGCCATCAGTCCCTGGACGTTGTTCGAAGGGGCCGTGGCGGTTTATACTGTGTCCAGCCAACTGGGGTTCGAGGCAATTCTGGCGGGCCACAAACCGCATGTCTTCGGCCAGCCTTTCTACATGGGCTGGGGGTTGACGCAGGATCGGATGCCGTTGGACCGCCGCCAGCGCAACCTGACGCGGGCACAGCTTTTCGCCGCCGCGATGATCCTCTACCCGACATGGTATGACCCGCACCGCGACCGCTTGTGCAGCTTCGAAGACGCGGTGACCGGGCTCGAGGCGACGGTGCGGGCGTGGCGTGACGACCATCGCGGTTGGGTCGCCACGGGTATGCGTCTGTGGAAGCGGGCACCCCTGCAACAGGTCTTTGGTGGACAGCGCAGGGTGGTGTTTCAGGATCGCCCCGCACCTGCGGTGGCACGCGCCCGCCTCGACGGCCGCCGGCTTATGGTCTGGGCGGGCAAGACGACCGACACACTGGAAAAGGCCGGTGCGGTCAGGATCGAGGATGGTTTCCTGCGCTCGCGCGGTCTGGGCGCCGACCTGATTCCGCCCCTGTCGCTGGTGCTGGACGATCTGGGCATCTACTACGACGCCACCCGCGACAGCCGTCTTGAGCGGCTGATCAACGCCAGCGCCGACCTGACTGCAGGCGAACGGGGGCGGACCGAACGGCTGATCCGGCGGCTGACCGGCGCAGGCTTGTCGAAATACAACCTTGGCGGCGATGCCCTGCCTGCGGGCCTGCCGGCCGGGCGGCGGATTCTGGTGCCCGGACAGGTCGAGGACGATGCGTCGATCCGGCTTGGAGCGACTGGGGTGACGACGAACGCCGCCCTGCTGGCCGCCTGCCGCGCCGCCAACCCCGCCGCCGTCATCCTCTACAAGCCCCATCCCGACGTCGAGGCGGGCCTGCGCAGCGGTGCCGTCCCCGATGCAGACCAGATCGCCGATGCCGTGCTGGCCCGGACCGACATCCAAGCCGCCCTGAATGCAATCGACGAGGTCTGGACCATGACCTCGGCCACCGGGTTCGAAGCGCTGTTGCGTGGCAAGCGCGTCGCCTGCCTTGGCCAACCATTCTATGCCGGGTGGGGCCTGACCGACGACCGCGGCGGCGCACCGCTCCGGCGGGTCGCCACGCCGGACATCGTGGCACTGGCCCATGCCGTGCTGATCGCCTATCCGCGCTATGTCGATCCGCTGACGGGCACTCCCTGCCCGGTCGAGGTGGTGGTGGACCGCCTGTCCAGCGGCGACATTCCGACCCCTGGCCGGTTCAACAGGCTGACGGCCAAGATGCAGGGCGCGTTCGCCAGTTACGCGCACCTTTGGCGCTAACGCGTTTTGCGTTCGATCTGATACAGACATCGATCAAACGCAAAACGCTTTTCGTCCGGTGGCGACGGCGGAGCCTCCGGCGGGAGTATTTTTGCGCCAAAAGAAGCTGCGGTCAGGCCTTGCCCCAGACGTGGATCACGTCATTCCCGACCGCTCGGGTGTCTTTCAACGACCACCGCGATGCCTCGGCAAGTTTGTCGATGCCCAGCGGCCCAAGTGCGGCTAACCCATCGCCGCCGATCGTAACGCCGGCACTGAACACGACCAGTTCATCGACCCGCCCAGCCGCGATCAGTGATGCGGCAAGCGTGGCGCCGCCTTCGCAGAACACGCGGGTGATGCCCCGCTCGGCGAGCGCGTTCAGCATTGGGGCAACCGCGATCCTGTTTTCATCCGTTGCGCAGGTGATGCAGGTCGCCCCCAGTTGGTCCCAGGGCGCAGTCGTGGCACCTTTGCGGTGACACAGCCAAAGCGGCGTGTGAGGTGCGCTACGTGCCAAATTGCCGTCACGGTGCAGGTCGAGGTCGGTCGCGATCACCACGCGTACCGGTTGTCTGGCGACCCCCAGATCGCGCACCGTCAGGCGGGGGTCGTCGGCCCGCGCCGTGCCAGCGCCGATCATCACCGCATCGTTGCTCGCCCGCATCATGTGGACCGCACGGCGCGCCAGCGGTCCGGTGATCCAATGACTGTCGCCTGTCGCGGTGGCGGTCCGCCCGTCGAGCGACAGCGCCAGTTTCAACGTCACAAATGGGCGGTTTTGAGTGACGCGGAGCAGAAAGCCGGCGTGATCCGCCTGCGCCGCGTCAGACATCACACCCAGATCGACGATGATTCCCGCCGCCCGCAAAAGACCAATTCCGCGGCCCGCGACGCGGGCGTCAGGATCGCCGGTCGCTACCACGACTCGTGCCACGCCAGCATCAATCAGCGCGTTCGTGCAAGGCGGGGTCTGCCCCTGATGGGCGCAGGGTTCGAGCGTCACATAGGCCGTCGCCCCCCGCGCCGCGGCCCCGGCCTGCGCCAGTGCCTCGGTTTCCGCATGCGGCCGCCCGCCATCGGCGGTGTGCCCCCGCCCGACGATCCGGCCATCAGCGACGATCACGCAGCCCACCGCCGGATTGGGCCACACGCGCCCCATCCCACGCCGCCCCAGCGACAAGGCCAGCGCCATGAACCGCGCGTCAGCGGCGTCACTCACCTTCGGGTTTGCCCTGCGGGCGCAGCTCCTTGACGAAGGAATCGAAATCATCCGCCGCCTGAAAGTTTCTGTAAACGCTGGCGAACCGCACAAAGGCGACGGTGTCGATCCGCGCCAGACTTTCCATCACGATCTCGCCAATCGTGCTGGACGGAATATCGGTTTCCCCGAGCGATTCCAGCCGCCGCACGATGCCCGACACCATCTGATCCATCCGTTCAGGCTCGACCGGGCGCTTTTGCAACGAAATCCGCACCGAGCGTTCCAGTTTCGTGCGGTCGAACTCTTCGCGTCTGCCGTTCGATTTGATGACGACAAGGTCGCGCAACTGCACCCGCTCGTAGGTTGTAAAGCGACCACCGCAGGCGGGGCAGAATCGGCGGCGACGGATTGCCACATGATCCTCGGCCGGGCGGCTATCCTTGACCTGGGTATCGACATTTCCGCAAAAGGGGCAACGCATGTCCTGTCCTCATTGTCTGCCGTGGGGTCTTTGCCCCACTTGTCCACAGCCACTATAGGAAGGAGTGCAGGTTTTGGGTAGGGGGCAATTTCGGCCCCCAGATGCTGCGGTCAGTTGGCAACAGGCACCCAGGTCCGCGTCTCGGAATCCATTGAGAACCCCGCCGCCCGCTTGCCGTCCGACAACGCTTCGGTCCAGGGAAAGTCGACGGTGTCAGGGTCGCATGTCAGGGTGGCGATCGTCTGGTCGCCCTGCGACACCATCACCTGCCCACCCGCAGTGACGGCCATTTCCGCCCCGTCCGGTGTGGTCTGATCGGCGTCACGGTCGATGCTTCCCGACACCGTGTAGGCATAGCCGGCGTTGCGAAACACCACCGTTTCCCAGATCGTCCGCCCGATACCGGGCCATGGCGTATAGTCGAGGTCCGCATACCGCTCCGCAAGACTGAGGTCCGGCGTGCCCCCCGTCGACCCAAAGCTGTAGCGCACCCCGGTAGCGTCGGCGCAGACGTCGAGCGCCTTGCGCCCCTGCGACATGGTGCAACTGAGGAACGTGTCCGAACCCGCCGGACAGGCGGCAAATGCCGGAGTGGCGATGAGGCTCGCAACGATGACAAGATAGCGCATGCGATCTCCTTAACCAGAGGCGGGGATGTGCCAATCGCGTCCCCGCGCCGTGTTCACATATTCCGGCCAACTGAAATGGATCGGTGGGTCATAATCGCACAGCGGCGGAATCATTTCATCCCCCGCCGTGCGTTGTTTGAATTCTGTCATCGCCGCATCCCGTGCCGCGCCATCCTCAAGCAGCCGCACCGCCGACAGGGCGAGCACCTTGGCCGCCACCTGCACCATCGGGTCGATCGTCGCTGGAATTCCACCCAGCGCGTTCATCGCCCATGCCGGATAAGGGCCGCCGCTCAGCGCCGGACGAGCGACGTAAAACCGGGCAGTCGGCGTATGCCAGCACATGTCGGTGTAATCGTCAGAAGTGGAATTGACCTGCGACGACGGCAGATCGCGGCGCAGGATCGCCTCGGCCTCTTGTGGCGCTATCAGGGCCTCGCAGGCCGGCAGGATCGGATCGGCCATCGGCGCGACCCCGCAGTTTTCCTGCACCTGCCGCATGATTGCTTTGGCGTTTTCATTCCAGACCGGCGGCCCGACCGCCTGCATCTGGTCCCAGACCAGTCGCGCCATCGCGTGATTGGCGAAGCCGGGGCGTGACTTGCTGACCCAATGACGCGCGACCCGGCACCCGGTCATCGCCGCCGCCGCATCGGCGTTGCGGTCCAAGGCCGCCGTCACCTGCTCGGCCATCGCCACGGTCGGCACCCGGATCATGTATTGTATTTCGGCGAGGGTCGCGGGAAGATTGTCTGCCGTCGCCTGTCCGGTTGCAATGATCGCCTCGGAGATCGACCAGCCGCCCCGATGCGGCAGCATCGCGTCGCGCACAAACCGCGAGGATTGATACATCGCCACCAGCGCATCGTTCGCCCCCGGCGCCCGCACGTCAGAATGGCTTTGCGGGATTGGCGCCCCATCAGTCGCGCCCCACAAATGTGCGTCGTCACAGATGAACCGGTAGATCATCGCATAAGCGGCACCGCAGTGGGTATCCCAGCGCACCGTGTTGCAAAGCGGCAGCATGTAGAACGGGTGAAACGACAACATGCCCGCCAGCCCGTCGTAGTATCCCTTGGCGGCATGGATCGGCTTTGACCCACGCACCTTTTCCGCCGGCTCGCCGGTGAACCGCAGGCCGCCCCTGATCCCATGTTTCTCCATCGCCGCCTTGGCCGCAAGCAACCCGCCAAGGCCC